>NZ_JAMWXW010000040.1:0-64738 GCF_031570135.1 Paraburkholderia sp. USG1
GGTTGTCCTCGCGCTTCAGGTAGACCGGATTGCGCAGACGCGCCGACAGATTCGGCGCGCGTTCGAGTTCGGTCTCGCGGGCCACGTCGTAGACGCGCGCGGTCAGGGTTTTCTTCAGGTAGTCGTGACGAAGCGCGACGCTATCGGCGGCTTCGGCCGCCTGTTTGAGTTCGTGTAACGGCAAGGCAAGCTCCTGTGCGGCAAGGACGAATCAGTAAAGCGTTCACAGGAGGCAGGTTGCAAGCGGACATAAAAAAACCCGCCTCAGGTGGCGGGTTATGTGTCACTGCTATCCGACGCGCGCTAACCCACCATTCGATGAATGATGCTAATAATCAGCGCAATACGGATGTCGAGGCAGTTCATGCGTTCGATCTTCGTTGACTTGAGGCGCTTTGTCAATCCCTGTTGATTGCAATGCGTGCCGTCTCGCGCTCCCTGCATAGCGGCGAAACATGCGCCGAGCCGCGCTTGCAGGTCATGAGTAGCATCGGCAACCATCATGCTCGCTGCTAGTCGATCTCAACCCTGCTGAACCTGCGCCACGCGCAAACCACGATCCCGCACGGAAACCGAACGCCGCGCATTCAACATACGCTCGCGCAGAAACTGTTCGAATTGCGCCATCACCACATTGCGCGAGCACTGCGAAAAGAGCGCATGGTCGACCTTCCCGATCAGTTTCACGTCGACGTTCTTCAACTTGCCCAGGCGATTACCTTGAGGTCCGAAATGAATTTCCAGCGCGTCGAGCCCTTCATCGAGCGAACCATATAACAATGTAGTCTGCACGCCCTTGCGCTCCAGTTCGAGTACGAGCTTGCGCTCCATGCCGCCCGGCGTGCGTTGGCCTAGCAGCCATTCGACCGCTGCACCGGCGCGCGCTGCAAGGCGCGCGCCCAGACGGCGCGCGAGTTCGATCGCGATCATCCTGCCGTTTGCCTGGCCGGTCAGCAGACGCAACCATTTGCGCGGATTGCGCATGGCACGCCGGTAGACGACGCTCGCCGCCACATGCCGTGCACCAGGCCGCGTATGCGCGCCGTCCCACGTAAAAAACGGCAGATTGACAGCGGCGCAACCCACCACTGCCGGATGCGCATGCGCCGTATGCAGGCTGACATACGCACCCGTGCACACGCCGAACATCACGGTTTCCGGATACCCCGTCGCCACGAGCCAATCGACGCCGGCTTTCGCGTCGCCAACCGCATATTGCGCGTACACCCTATCGAGCGACAGCGCAGCATCACGGCGCAGACTATCGCCGAGGCCGCTCAGGTCCATGCGCAACGAGGCGATACCTTTTGCGGCCAGATAGCGCGCCATCAGCACCGTGAAGCGGCCGTCGCCGATTCGGTGCACACCGCCCGTATTGACGAACAACACCGCCGGCGCATCTTCAAGTGCGTGTCGCGGCTGACAGAACACGCCGGCATAGCAACCGCCCTCGAACACCACAGGCGTTTCGCGTCCGTGCGAAAAATCGATCTGCGCAGCGGTTGCGCCCGCAAGCATCTCGACGACCGGCTCGCGTTCCGTGATCGCGCCCGCACTGAACCATTCGAGCACGCTCGCGAACGCATGCTCCGGCGTTTCGCTATAACTGGGATTGACGAGAAACTTGCCGTATTCGCCGAAAAACTGCAGATCCGTTTGAGTACCGAGCGCGTGATAGTGCGCCACCACGCGCTTCAGACGCGCGCTCTCGTTCAGATCCTGCAGCAGCACACGCCGCGCGGCACATCGTGCAGTCCGTTCGAGATCGACCTTCGCAAGCGACTCGAGCGTGTCCGGATAGAGACGGAAGCCGTGTGCGCCGACGGTATTCGCGGTCTCTGCATCGAGACTGAGTCCGAGCGCCTGCTGCGAACTGAGCCAGCTCTGATGCTGAAGCTCCAGCTCACGAATGTAGGTCTTGCCCGAACTCACCGGCATGAGCAGCACCAGATCGTCGACGCCGCCCATCTGTTCGGCGGCCAGCGCCGCCAGCGTCGCGCCCAAACGCAGTCCGCACAGACTCAGGCGCGTCACCGCGGTTTCGGCGCGCAGCCATAGCGCTGCCGCCTCGATGCTGTCGAGCCAGACACGCATGCGCTGCGGATCGTCTTCGTTGCCGCTCGAATCGCCGGTGCCGGGATAGTCGAAGCGCAGCACCGCCACTCCGCGCGCGGCGAGCATATCGGCGAACTCGCGCCAGCCTCGATAGGTGCAGAGTGCCTCATAACCGAACGGGTTGCACAGCACGACGCCCGTGTCGGGTTGCATGCCGGCCGGACGATGCAGCCAACCGAAACAGCCGCCGAACGTGACGGGTGTCATGGTGAGCTGAGCGGACATGGGCGGACAGCGTAGCGCCAAGTCAGGTTCGCGTTGCACTCGATTCCTCCGGCACGATGTGCGCAAGCACGCTTGCAAGGGAATCGATGCTTTCGAACAGTTCGTGCGTGATCTGCGCGCCTGGAATTTCAATGGCGAATTCGTCCTCGATGGCCATCATCACACGGACCGTGCCAAGCGACGACAACCCGGCGGCATAGAGATCGTCGTGGTCGTCGAGCGTATCGACCGGTACGTCGAGACAGGCGGCCTCGCGAAGAATACGGCGCACATGCGTCTTCATTGTGATTCCCCCGATACTTCAATTTTTCGACACGGCATCGATCCATCAGGAACGAGCAAAGAGACACTGCCGCGCGATGCTCAGGTGAGCACATCGCCGGTCATACACTGTCCGGCCAGCGCCCTTCTATCGACCTTGCCATTGACGTTCAGCGGCAACGTGTCCAGCATGACGACCCGTTGCGGCACGGCATACGCCGGCAGGCGCTGACGGCACGCCTGCAGAATCTGCGTCGCGCCAGCTTGCACATGCGTGACAAAAGCGATCAGGCCACCTGCGCGACCCGCTTCATCGACAGGCCACGCGATAACCGCGCACAGCGCAGCCTGACTGCACGACCTGACGACATGCTCGACTTCTTCGAGTTCGATACGATTGCCGCGAATCTTGATCTGCGTATCCATGCGGCCTTGAAACACGATTCCCTCGCCGGCTACCTCGCGCGCGGCATCCGCACTCCGATACCAGCGCGACGCGCTGTGGCCCGGATACCTCCGCGAAATGAAACGGCGATTGCCGGGCTCGTCCGCCGACAGATAACCCGAGGCAACCTGCGGACCGCCAACCAGCAATTCGCCGCCGACGCCTGGCGCGACCGGTTCGAGCGCAGCGTCCACGATCAACAGTTCCATGCCCGGCAACGCGCGGCCAAGCGGCATCACCGCGTGGCGCGAGTCGGCAAGAAATTCCGTGGTGACTTCGAATGCTGTGCACGCAACCGTCGTTTCAGTCGGCCCGTACATGTTCAGCACCCGGCTGTTCGGTGCGGCACGCAGCCACGCTTGCACCAGCAAACGCGGCAACGGTTCTCCGCCGAACAACGTCACGCGCAGGCTGGGAAATTCGTCCGGCTGCAGCTTGCGGAACTGCTGCATGAAGGCGGCGACCGAAGGCACGCTGCTCCAGTGCGTGATCGCGTGTTCCTTGATGAAGGCCGCGTTGTAGATCGGCTCGACCGTCTTCGGCACGTACAGGCATGCGCCATGCGCCCAGCACACGAACATGTCGTGCACCGAAGGATCGAAGGAAAGCTCGCATAACTGTATATAGCGGGCACCCGGCAGCCTGTCGATCAGATGCAGTTGCCCCGCCACATAGGCACAAGCATTCTCGTGCGAGAGGGGCACGCCCTTGGGTGCGCCGGTCGAGCCTGACGTGAACAGAATATAAGCCTCGTCGCACGACGCGCGAGGCATGGCGGCTTCGGTCACAAGTGGATCATGTGGCGGCCGTGTCAGGTCGCCATCGGCCAATGCCGTGCGGGCCAGATGCATTTCATCGGAATCCTGAGAGACTTGTCCGGCTTCTCCGCCTTCGTCGTAGAGCAGGAAGATCCTGGGTGATTCGTCCAGCAGCGGTACCACTTCGGCGAGCAATGCGGCGCAACGCCGGTCAACCAGCATGACGGGGGCGCCCGACTGCCCGATGATGGCGGCGATACGCGCAGCCGGCACGTTGGGATTGAGCGGCACATAAGCGCAGCCTGCCTTGAGGATTCCTAGCAAACCCGCATAGGCGTCCACACTACGATGCGCGAATAACAGGCAGCGCCTCGCTCGACCAGGCGGCAGCGCCGCAGATACGTCGGCCGCGATCCGGTGCGCTCGCGAGGCAAGTTCGTCGTAGCAGTACGAGCGCTCGTCGACCCATAGCGCGGGAAGATCCGGCTCACGCGCGGCAGTATCGAAGAAGAATGAGTCCAGCATTCACGGCCTCGACGCATGGGGCAAAGTGCCGGCCTTGCCGGACCGGTCGCTCGAGCGCGCCGGAGTGGCTGCCAGCCATGCCGGCAGCACGCTGCCGGGCGACTGGGCGAACCGGCGACGCGCTGCATTATCGTAGGAGAATTCACAAGAAAGACACGGACGACAACCGGCCACGCAGGCTCGTCAAGCAGTATCGCTTGATGAGCCCAGCGGTCAGCTCTTTGAAAGAATCATAGATGCCGGTGAAGCCGGACTATGTGCGATAGCGCTCTCAACAGACGAATGAGCATTCGAAGGCGCACCGCCAGCGGCGATCCGGCGATCCGGCGATCTGGCGATCTGGCGATCTGGCGATCTGGCGATATCAATCATGCACGCCGCTCTGCTTCCTGAAGGCGCTGAGAATGCGCCGTTCCAGCGAGTTGTAATCGCCGCCGAAATGGTGATCGCCCGAAGTGCGAATCACCTCGACGCCGGTTTTCGTCAGCGACGGACACAAGGTGTCTTTTTCGTTCTCGCCGTAGAAGCACTGCACGATCGCGGGCGGCACACGGGCCAATTCCGGCTGCACTTTCAGCGCCTTGTCGCTTGCCGGCATGCCGAGCCAGCCGCCCACGCGAATCTGAAAATCGGCGTCGGGGGCGAAGCCGAGCAACGCGATCAGCGAGACCTTCGCGCGCAGCGCTGCCGGCAAACGGTTATACGCGAACGGCATCACGTCCGCGCCAAACGAATAGCCGATCAGTGCGATGTACTGCGCGTTCCAGCGCGCGCCATAGGTTTGCATCACGCGCGCGAGGTCGCGGCTCGTCTGCGCAGGCGGCTTTTCGCTCCAGAAATAGCGCAGGCTGTCCCAGCCGATCACGGAGACGCCGTCTTTCTGCAAAGCCTGGGCGATCGTCTTGTCGAGATCGCGCCAACCGCCGTCGCCGGAAATCACGATCGCCATGAGGCCGTTCGGGTGCGCGGCCGGCAATTCGATCAGTGGCAGATCAGAGACGTCGTCGTCGCTCGTCGACACCGCCTGCAGATGCGGCGTGACCAGCGCCACGAGGCGCGTGTGATCGGCGCTGCCCGTGGCCGCCTTTTCGACGAAGCCCGGCACCTTGTCGCGGATCACCGTCGGGTCCGGCGGGCACGGCTGGAAGCGCGGATCGAGCGTGCGCTCGGCGTCCACCGCGACCGCACCGGCAATCGTATTCGACGGCGCCTGTTCGAGCACGCGCGTGGCGAGCGTCGCGCCCTGCCCCGTACCCGCGACGATCGGCGCGAAATAGTGGCTCGATTGCGATTGCCGTTCGAGCTGGTGGCTCAACGCTTCGGCATCGCCCACCAGCTGATGGCAGGCTTCTTTCTTTGCGGCGAGGTTGGCGGCATAGCGCGCGGTATCCACGCCGACGGTCAACGCGCCGGCCTTGGCGAGCGCATCGGCGCTCTGCTGATCCGCCGTGCTCCAGCCGCTCGCTTGCGAGTACAGCACCACGAAGCCGCGCAACGGACCAGCGGGCCGAGTGACCGTCACATCGCCATACCGGCCACCCGCCACGGTGGTGGTCGCGGCATGCGCGAGCGCGCCGCCGGTCACGAGGCTCGCCGCCACAGCAAGCCTGAAAAACGAATGCAATGTCATGAACGCCGGCCTCCCGCCAGCAATGACAGGTCCGCGAGTGTGAAGAACACGCCCACCGAACCCGACGCCGCGAGATAACGCGGCTCCCAATGCGGCTGGAACTTGCTCTTGAAAGCACGCAGTCCGCGGAAGTTATAGAAACGGCCGCCAAAGCGCCACACCATGCCGGCAAGCCGGTGCCAGCGCGAGGCGAGCGGCGTGGGCTGCATGCCGGACAGCGGCGCGATGCCGAGACTGAGCGAGCGGAAACCCGCCTGCTTCAGATGCAGCGCGAGTTGCGTGAACAGATATTCCATTGCATACGGCGACGCGCTTTCCACATGACGCATCACGCCGACCGTCGCTTCGGTGTTCATATCGGTCGTCATGAAGGTGACGAACGCGGCCGGCACGCCGTTCTGGCGCACCAGCATCACCGATTGCGCGGCGAGGTACTCGTCCGTGAAAGCGGCGACCGAGAAGCTCTTTTCGCGCGCGTCGCGGCTGCCGAGCCAGCCATCGGAAATCCCGCGCAGCGTTTCGAGCGACGCGGGCACGTTCGCCTGATCGATCACTTCGACGGTGAAGCCATCACGCTCGCCGCGTTTGAGCGCATAGCGAAGATGCGCGCGATGCGAGCCCTTCAGATCGAAGTCGTCCAGAACGATATGCGCTTCCTCGCCGAGTTTCATCAGCGTGAGACCGGCGTCGAGATAAAGCGGCAAGGCGTTGGCGCGCACCTGATAGAACGCCGCGCGCCCGCCATGTGCATGCGCGAGCGCGACGAACTTGCCGATCAGGCCGGCCCACTCTTCGCGCGGACCCACCGGATCGTGCAAAGCGGCCCACGTGCGGCCGTATTTCGCGTACATCAGGAAAGCCTGGCGCGACTCGGAAAACAGGAAGCTCTTGTCGCCCATCAGCGCAAGACCGGCGTCGCTGCGCTCCTGCGCACGGACGATGCGCGCCGCGTCGTGCAGATCTTCGGGCGCCGGCTTGACGAAGCGGCCCGGCGCGGGACGCAACAGTTGCCAGAAAGAGAACGTCGCGGCAAAGAGGCTTGCGGCCAGCGTCGCGCGCAGCGCACGCGGCGCGCGTTCGTCGAAGGCGAATTGCCACCACAGGTCGCGCGTGTACGGCACGTCGCGGAAAGCAAACAGCATGACCCACGTGGCGAGCATCAGCACCATCGCCACCGAGACCAGCCAGCCCGCCGTAAAGCGCTCCGCGAACAGCGACGAATGACGGTTGAAACGCTCGCGCGTGGACAGCAGCAGCACGATCAGCATGCCGAGCACGCCCGCTTCCACGAACGCAAGACCTTTGGTCAATGACAACGCGAGACTCAGCACGGCCAGCAGGAGCGTCATCCACCACGCGGCGTCCAGCCGCCGCAGCAAACCACGCGCGACGAACAGCAGCAGCACGCCGAGCACGCTGCAAAGCATCTGTGAGCTTTCGAGCACCCATAGCGGCAGCACGTCGCGCAGAATACGGATGCGTTGCCAGAATGCGGGCGTCGCGCTGGATATCACCAACATGCCGCCCACCACGAACGTGACGAGACTCAGGAACAGCGGCGCAAGCTTCGACGCGGCGGCCGCATGCTGCAGCGGCAGACGGCTTTTCAGCGCACGTCCTTCGAAACCGGCCAGCAACGCGGCCGAGACGATCAACGGGACACCGAAGTAAATCGCCCGATACGCAAGCAGAGCGGCAACCATCTGATGCGTTTGCACGCTGCCGTTCAGCGTGAATACCATCGCCGCCTCGAACACGCCGACGCCGCCCGGCGTATGGCCGATCATACCGAGCAGCATGGCCGCGGCATAGACCGTGATGAAGGTCACGAAGCTCACGTCCGCATGCGGCAGCAACGCCCACAGCGCAAGGCCGGCGGCCACCACGTCGAGCACTGCGAGCGCCACTTGCGCGAGCAGATCGCGGCGTGCGGGAAGGTCGAACGAGAGCCACTGCCAGCGCGTGCGAAGCGGGCGCGTTTCGCTGCGGCATGCGGCGGCCGCCAGCCCGAGCACGACGAGCAGCACCGCGCCGCTCCAGCGCAGCGCGACGGGCTCGAGGTGCAGCATCGGCGCGAGCGTGCCGGCGAGGCCGAGCATGCCGAGCGCCGTCATCAGCACCAGCGCGAGCGCGAGCGACACACTCGTGAACACCGTCATGCGCCCGATCTGCGCGGGCGTGACGCTCGCCACGCTGTAGACGCGCGCGCGCACGGCGCCGCCTGTGAGCGCGCCGAAACCAGTCGCGTTGCCGAGCGCGGAGCCTGCGGTCGCGCCGATCCACAGTGCCACACGCGGAACGACCACACCCAGATAGCGCAAGCCGACGGCGTCGCGGCCGACCAGCGCCACGTAACTGAGCGCAGTGGCGCCGAGCGCGGCGACCCACTCGCCGGCCGTCAGTTCACGCAACTGACGCATCACCGAGCGATAGTCCACGGCTTGCGAGAGATGTTGCAAGACGACCAGCAGCAGCACGCCAATCACGAGTGCGAGAACGGGCGAGAGAAGCCCCCGGTTACCGAGCGTTTTCGATGCACGGTCGAACATCGCGCCTAGCCGGTCGAATTTATTGTTATATCGATGGAACATGGTCAATGCAGGGCCTTGCTTGGAACTGTCACGACGACGATTCGTCAGCCGCGGCGTCGCCTGTTATTGGCGATTTACAAATGGATAACGGCACAGGGGTAAAAAGGTTGACAGTTCCAGCCTTGTCGCGGGGTTTAACCTGGGCCGTCGAATCTGAATGCCGCGCGCGGCGTGGCAACGCGAAACGCTTGAATGAAACGGTCGATATTGCCGACCGGGTGGCAATGACGCGCGCCGGGTATCGACAGGGGCTGGAGTTTAAACGCTATTTGCGCGCCGCGAATGAAGAATCGACGCCATGTGGTAACGGCGGATCAGGATTGGGTAATGGCGCACGCGTATTGGAGCGGTCTAATGGCTATGACGCTTTTTGGGAAGCGCATTGGCCACGAGAGCGACCGGGGAGCGCGGGGCAGCGCCGGATGTTGTCGAGCGGCGCCCACAACTCATTCATGCAGGGCCATGCGAGTCCGTATCGCATGAGCATGATGCAAACAGCACGGTGTAGCCCATGCGTGACATGCCGCCCGTATGCGCGAGGCGCCCATGGGCGATCGGCCGATGGCGTTCGAACCCAAATAACAGGCGTGAAAGACGCGTTGAAATGACACGAGATCGATACGGCGGCGCCATAACAGCGGCAGCGCCGTCAGTCGGCGCGCGGGTGGCGTTCGGGCGTCTGTATTACTGCGGACGGCGATACGCTTCAGCGATCACGGCGCAGTTTTGCAGGTGCAGATTGAGTGCATGCAGCGCCAGTGCGCGCAGTTTGCCGAAGAACGTCTTGTTGGTGGCGGCAGTAGCGTGGGCGGCGGCAGCGTTGGAAGCGGTGTTCATGGCAGACTCCATTTAGGGTTTATACCTAGGCAATAACCCGATTATAGCCAGCTTCTACTGCACCGCAACAAATATCAATAAAGTGGTGGACCGGGACACCCCAGCGCGCATCGACGATCGGCCTGTCGTAAAAAGGGGGACATCGAAACGTTGTCTTTTAACAACCCGCACCGTACAGGTGCAATAATGCCGCTTTGTCCGCGAGCGCCCGACGCAGCCCGCCTCCATGACCGTCGCCCAGAAAGCCCTGATTGCGCCCCTTATCGTCGCGTGTGCGATGTTTATGGAAAGCGTCGATGCGAATGTGATCGTCACCGCATTACCGGCTATGGCACGCGACTTCGGGCGCGATCCGGTCACGCTGAAAATCGCGGTGACGAGCTATGTGCTGGGGCTCGGCGTGTTCATCCCCGTGTGCGGCTGGCTCGCCGACCGGTTCGGCGCGCGTACCATCTTCCGCACGGCGATCGGCATCTTCGTGACCGGCTCGCTGCTGTGCGCCGCGTCGAACTCTCTCGCCACCTTCACGCTCGCGCGCTTCGTGCAGGGGGTCGGCGGCGCGATGATGGTGCCGGTCGGGCGGATCATCATCTTTCGCGTGGTGCACAAGGCCGACTTCATCCGCGCGATGAACTACCTGAGCGTCCCGGCGATGCTCGGCCCCGCGGCAGGGCCGCTGCTCGGCGGTTTCATCACCACGTACCTGCACTGGCGGCTGATTTTTTTCATCAACGTGCCGATCGGCATTCTCGGCATCTATCTGACCAACCGGCACATCGCCAACACGCGTGAACCGGATCCCGGTCCGCTCGACTGGATCGGCTTTTTCCTGTCGGCCGCAGGCGCGGTGTTGCTGTTGCTCGGGTTGTCGCTGGTCGGCGGCGAACTGATTTCGAACCGCGACGCGTTCGGCATGTGCGCGAGCGGCGCCGTTCTGCTCGCGGCCTACGTCGCCTATGCGCAGCGCGTCCCGCTCCCTCTGCTCGATCTGCGCTTTTTCAAGGTACCCACGTTCCAGGCGAGCGTGCTTGGCGGTTCGCTGTTTCGTATCGGCCTCGGCGCGCTGCCGTTCCTGTTGCCGCTGATGCTGCAGGAAGGCCACGGCATGAGCGCGTTCGAATCCGGTCTGATCACCTGCGCGTCCGCATTCGGCGGCATGTTCATGCGCACGGTCGCTTCGAGCGTGCTGCATCGCTTCGGCTTCCGTTCGGTGCTGGTGGTCAACGCCGCGTTGTCGGGGCTTTCTATCGCGGCTTGCGGCCTGTTCTTTCCCGGCACGCCGACCTGGATCATCTGGGCGATCGTGCTGCTCGGCGGGTTCTTCCCCGCGTTGCAGTTCACCAGTCTGAACTCGCTGACTTACGCGGAGATTGCCAGCCGCGACGTGGGCCGCGCCACCAGTCTCGGCAGCGTCGTGCAGCAGATGTCGCTGGGGTTGGGCGTGACAATCGGCGGTATCGTGCTGCAGATTTCGCGCGTGCTGCACGGACATCCCGGCCTCATGTGGTCGGATTTCTGGCCGGCGTTTCTGGTGGTGGGCCTGTGCTCGTTCGCGTCGATTCCGGTCACGCTGCGCATGCCGCATCGCGCGGGCGAGGAAATCTCGCGCGGCGGCCGCGGCTGACCGATCGTACCGGTCGCCGCCGTCGCCGGCCGGCTTCACGATCGCACCGGCCGCCGCCGGCCGGCTTCAGAGCTTCTTGCGGATCACGCTCACTTCGCCATTGCGTTCGAGAATTGCCGCGGCGACGTTATCCATCGAACGTGAACCGGTCTTCTGGCGCACGCTTTCCTGCACATCGGTCGGCGTGATGAGCGCCGCGTCCATTTCGCGCGCGTTGAATGCGCCGTTGCTGAACACCTCGCGTTCGACGCCGCCGACCAGCCGTTCCAGCGCCGGCGAGCGCATGCATGCCCACGCCAGCAACCGATGGCACGCAACGATCACGAACGACGCCACCACGGTCGCGACAAACGGCGACGCACCGACAATGGCCCGGCTCAACGTCGCGCCGAGCAGGATCACCACCACCGAATCGAATGGCGAGCGCTGTCCGAACGAGCGCCGGCCCGAGATCCGGATCAGCACCAATGCGACAAGGAACACGACGATCGAGCGTATGCCCATCTGGAGCGGGTCGAGCGTCCTGCCCTGACCGAACAGCAGGGAGATTGTGTCCATCATGCCGCCCTCCTCGCGGCGTGCAGCCGTCTTTGATAGTGTGCGGTCAAATCGGTTTTGCGGCGCTGCTCGCTCAAGCTTTCACGCGCTTTCTCTCGCCCGCTTTGCCAAGCCGCTTCACCGAGCGTTTTGTCGCGCCGTTTTACCAACCCGTTTTGCCGAGCCGTTTTACAGAGCCGTTTTACAGAGCCGTTTCACAGAGCCGTTTCACAGAGCCGTTTTACCGCGCCCCTTCACCGCGCCGCTCCATCCACCCGCGTTACCCCACCGCCCACGCCGCCAGCGTATCGCCGAACCCACCCCGCGCACGAGCTGCCGCGCGTGCGCTCGTGATCACGCGCGGCGCCGCGCTCCACGCAATGCGAGCTCCGATCGCAATCAGCCGGTCGACCAGCGCGACATCCTCGCTGCACGTGAGCGGCGGAAACCCGCCCGCGCGCCGGTACGCATCGGCCGACACGCCGAGATTCGCCCCGTGGATGTGGCGATGACCGTCGGCGTCCATGTATGTCTTGCGGAAATATTCACGCACGCTATGCGGATGCGGAGTCCAGTCGTCGACGGCAATCGAGCCGCACACCGCGTCCGCCTCCAGCGAAAGCTGCGCAACCAGCCAGCCTGGCGACACGCGGCTATCGGCATCGGTAAACGCGAGCCAGCGCGCGCCGTCCGCGAGCAGAAAGTCCGCGCCGCTCGCGCGCGCAATGCCGACATTGCGCGCCTTCAGCGTCAGCGTCTCGACGCCGTAAGCTCGCGCGATCGCGCCGGTGAAGTCGTCGCAGTCGTCGAGCACCACGACGATACGCACCGTTTCACACGCCAGTTCCGCATGGCGCGAGGCTTCGATCAAGGCCGCGAGGCAAGGCGCAAGCAACGCCTCTTCGTTATGTGCCGGAACGATCACGCCGATCATAGGAGCCCCTCGCGTTGCGCAACCGAACGGGCGTCGCGCGACCAGACGTCGATCAGCAGATCGGCTTCATCGTGATGCGCGAGACGCGACAGGCCGCAGCGCGCATCGAACAGAGCATGCGCGGCGTCGGCGGATTCGAGCGCTTCGGCGAAGGGCCGGCGCCAATGGCAGGCAAGCAGCGTACCGTCTGTCGTGAGCGAGGCGGCGATCCGCGCCGCCAGGGTTTCGAGTTCCGCCGCGTCGAGGTAGTAGGCGAATTCGCTGATCACGATCAGATCGAATGGGCCGGCCTCGGTCGGCCACTCGCGTGGCACCGTGCGCTGTTCGACACGCACCTGCGACGCATCGGCAACGCGCTCGCGCGCAAGCTGCACGGCACGCTCGTGCAGATCCGCGGCGAGCAGCGTATCGCAGCGCTTTGCCAGCTCGACGGTCAGTTCGCCGTTCGCGCAGCCGGGTTCGAACGCGTTCCGGTAGCGCGGACGCGGCAGCAGCGCGAGCGTGAGCGAGCGCTTGCGGCGTTCGTACCAGCCCTCGCGCAGCTTCCACGGATCGTCGCTCCGCTGATAGAGTTCATCGAAGTAAGTTGCCGGAGAGCTCATGTCAGCAGCCCTCCGTGCAGCGTGTCAGAGCATCCACGGGCCACCTCCGGCATCGCAATCGGCACGGCCCTCGCCTGCCTTGCCCGCTCCCGCGGCGCCGCTCAGCTCCCCTAGCGCGGCAAGATCGCGCTCCGCGTGGCTCTGTCGCAGAAACACCGGCAGGTCGGCGAGCGCCCGTGCAAAGTGCGCATTGCGGCACAACGGACCGGCGCCGAGCGCACGCGTCGCGTGATTCATCACCGTGCTCGCGGCTTCTTCCACCACGAGGCGCGCACGCATCGCCTCGCGCCGGGAGTCGGCCAGCGGATCGGCGTCGATGTGCGCGGCGGTCTCGCGCAACACTGCCGCCGCGCCGGCCAGGGCGACCTCGACCGCACCGAGATGCGCGAGGCGATGCGAGTCCGCGCGCTGCGTGGACGCCTCGCGCAGCATCCGGCCGATCTGCGCGGCGGCGCCGTACCAGCACGCGGCGATACCGGCTCCGCCGTGCCAGAAGCCTGGCCGGCGCACATAAGCGTGCGGGGCGCCGACCAGCGTTGCCGGTGTGCGGTCGAACGTAACGTCGGCGCTCGCCGTGGCCTGCATGCCGACCGCTTGCCATTTCGAGGTATCGATCGCGATCGACGGCTGATCCATCGCCACGGCCGCGAGTACCGGTTCACCCTCCAGCCACGCGGTCACGAGCGCATGCGTGACGACACCGGCGCCCGAACACCAGGCTTTCGTCCCAGTGAGATGCAGGTCTCCGCCATCGCTTCGGAATCCTACTGTCACTGCCTGCACGCGTGCCTCGGGCGGCTCCGCTGCCCATACGCCCCAACGGCTTCCCGCTGACGGCTCGGAACCCGGCAATTCCGCGAGAATGGCGAGCGCATCCGTGTGGCCTTCGAACAGTTTGACCAGTCCGAGATCGCGCGCCGCCACTGCGGCAAGCGCACGCCAGCGCGCGAGCGTATCGCCGTGGCCCGGCAAGGGCATGACCGGCGCACGGTCATAACCGCGCTCGACCAGCGCGCGCAACACACCGCCCAACGCGGCGGGGTCGTTCGGATCGAAACGCGTGGCATGCAGATAATCTTCGAGCGGCCCGGCAAGTTTCGCTTCCTTGCGCGCGTGGCGCGTCGCCGTATGCGGAGCACCGGAGACGGTCAGGCCGGAGCTTTGCGGCGGCCGGGCATTGACGCCGGCCCTACGATCACGCGTATCTAGCATCGTGCCTCCCTGAAGCTGTTCGATCGGTTGCGAGCGGATCCTCAAGGGGCCGCTGCGCATACGAGGCGGACAGCAAGCGGCGTGCCTCACACGCCGGACGCCGCACACGCGATGATTTTCTTCAGGGATGCGGATGCGGGCGGGCCTATAAGCCCGCTCTGGTATGAAGGAAGCGCGCGCTGATTTGAACGCTAGCCGGGAGTGCGTCCACGGCGCCGCGCTTCAACCTCGGCCAGCAACGTGTCGAACAGCGCGAGTTCCACCGGCTTCACGAGATGCGCATGGAAACCGGCGTCGCGGCTGCGCTCGCGATCGGTTGCATGGCCGAAGCCGGTCATCGCGGCGTACATCGTGTCGGCTAGCCTGGGCATTTCGCGCAGCGCCGCGATGGTCGCGTAGCCGTCCATTCTCGGCATCGCGATGTCGATCACGGCGAGGTGCGGCGCGAAGCGCGGCGCGACCTGCAACGCCTGCTCGCCCTCGTAGGCAATGCGCACCTCGTGGCCTTTGAGTTCCAGCAGCATGGCGAGACTGTCGGCCGAATCGCGGTTGTCGTCGACCAGCAGAATGCGCAGCGGCGCGACCTGGCCGTTTGCCCCGTTCGCCTCGTCACCCGCGGCCTCGGACGGCGCGGCGGCGAGCGGCAGACTCAGCGTGAACGTACTGCCGCTGCCCGGCCCTTCGCTGCTCGCGACAATGCTGCCGCCGTGCATCTCGACAAGCGACTTGCATAACGTGAGGCCGATACCCAGACCGCCTTCGCCGGCGCTCTGCGCCTCTTTTTCCTGGGCGAACAGTTCGAAGATCTTGTCGAGCGAACGCAGCGCAATGCCGCAACCGGCGTCGCGCACTTCGAGCACGGCCATGTGAAAATCGATGCGAGCCACGACGTCGACAACACTGCCCACGGGCGAAAATTTGGACGCGTTATGCAAGAGGTTTTGCAACACCTGAACGAGACGGGTCATGTCGCCACGCACGAATATCGGCTCGAGCGGCATATGCGCGACGACGCGCTGCTCGTGCGCGTCAGTAAACGGCCGGGCCGCCTCGATCCCACGCGCCACCACCTCGGCCAGATCGACACGGCCAACGCGCAGTTCGACCTTGTTGGACATGATCCGGCCGACGTCGAGCAGATCATCGACCAGCCGTGTGAGGTGCGTGACCTGGCGGTCGATCAGATCGCGCGAACGCGCGAGCGTAGAGCTTATGCCGGTTTCGAGCTGCATCACGCCGATTGCATTGCGCACCGGCGCGAGCGGATTGCGCAATTCATGCGCGAGGGTCGCGAGAAACTGGCGCATGCGTTCGCCCGAACGCTCCAGTTCTTCGCGCTGGCGCCGCTCGGTCAGATCGCGCGTGACCTTGGCGAAGCCGCACAGCCGCTTCGATTCGTCATACACCGCGGTGATGTTGACGTTGGCCCAGAACGTCGTGCCGTCCTTGCGCACCCGCCAGCCTTCGTCCTCCACGTGGCCGATTTGCCGGGCAATCGCCAGTTCGCGCGCGGGCTTGCCCGCCGCCGCGTCTTCCGGTGGATAGAAGGTCGAGAAATGCCGGCCGACGATTTCCTCGCGCGTATAGCCTTTGATGCGAGCGGCACCCGCATTCCAGCTCACCACGTGGCCCTGCGGATCGAGCATGAATATCGCGTAGTCCTTGACACTGTCCACCAGCAAACGGAAACGCTCTTCGCTTTGCCGGAGCGCCTCCACGTATTCGCGACGCGCGGTCAGATCGCGCGTGATCTTGGCAAAGCCGGTGAGAATGCCCGCGTCGTTGCGGATCGACGTGATTACGACATTCGACCAGAAGGTCGTGCCGTCCTTGCGAACCCGCCAGCCTTCGTCCTCGAAGCGGCCGGTCAGCGAGGCCTGTTGCAATTCATAAGCGGGCCAGTCGCGCGCTACGGCCTCCTCGGTGTAGAAGCGCGAGAAATGCTGGCCGATGATCTCCCTGTCCGTGTAACCCGCCAGCTTCTGTGCCCCGGCATTGCAACTGACGATTCGCCCGGTTGCGTCGAGCAGGAAGATCGCATAGTCTTCGATCGCCTGCATCAGCGCCCAGTAATCGACATCGGCGGCCGGGTTCATGCGGACCGGCGCCGGGATGTCGGCAGGCTTGCCGTTCTCGGCGGCGGAAGGGACATCGAGTTGTTTCATGGTGTCAGCGGAGTATGGCCACGTCCAAAAGCATACACCGCCAGACACGCTGGCTGTGTCGTTTATGGTGCCGCCGGACGACCACCCGGCAGGCTCGGCGCTGCCAGCCGCGCGAGACATAGTAGCTGGATGACCGGGCCTCGCAATTGCTACTCCAGCATCGCACCATCATCAAAGAACAGGGCCGCCGACCCGCCGGCAAATGAGCGGCGTGCGACAACGAGCCGGTGGTGATCGTCCGATCACCACCGGCTCAATGGGCACCGTTGCTTCTACGGGATTCACCCGGCGGCACTGACCTTTTCCGCCAGCTTCGCGTCGTAACTCGAATGCACGTGCACGCGTTTTTTCTCCGGATAAGCATACGAGTACGCCTTGCGCAGCGCCAGCGAAGCCTCATGAAAGCCCGACAGAATCAGCTTCTGCTTGTTCGGATAGTTGGCAATGTCGCCGACCGCGAAAATACCCGGCCGCGAACTTTCGTAGTTCGACGTATCCACATCGACACGCCCGCCATGAATCGACAGACCCCATTGCGCGATCGGGCCGAGATCGGCGACCAGTCCGTACAGCGCGACGAGATGCTCGGCCGCGAGTCGAGTCTCGCCCTCGATATGTCGCAAGGTGATCGACTTCAACGCATCGTCCTCGACGTCGAGCCCCACAATCGCGCCGACCACGAAGTCCATCTCGCCCGCCTCGACTGCACGCCGCATCGACTCGACACTCGAATCCGCTGCACTGAAACCGCTGCGCCGATGCACCAGCGTCACCCGGCGCGCGACCTTGCGCAGCGCCAACGCCCAGTCGAGCGCGGAATCGCCGCCGCCGGCCACGACCACGGTCTTGCCGGCGAAGTCGGCAAGCCGCGGCACGCTGTAATGCACGTGGCGCGACTCCAGCGGCACGGCTTCGGCCAGCGCCAGCTTTTGCGGCACGAACGCGCCGTTGCCGGCAGCCAGCAGGATCGCGGCGACATCGAACACGAGGCCGCGATCGGTACGCACGGTCCAGCGCCCGTCGCTGCCCTGCTCGACCGACTCGACCCGTTGTTCGAGATGAATGGGCGGGTCGAACGGCTTGCATTGCGCGAGCAGGCGCTCGACCAGCTCACGCGCCGTGCAGGATGGAATGGCGGGAATATCGTAGATCGGCTTGTCCGGATACAGCTCGATGCATTGGCCGCCGACCTTGTCGAGCCCATCGACGATCTGGCAGGACAGCCCGATTACGCCCGCCTCGAAGGCAGCAAAAAGTCCCACGGGGCCCGCGCCCACGATCAGGACGTCGGTGCGGATCGGCGGCGGCGACGACGATGGCGGAGTGGCGGCGGAGTTCATGCGCGATCTCTTGGGATAGGTGGATGACCCACCATACAGAATCGCCCGATGCCCGGCAACGATGCCATTACCATCGGTAAGGACGCTCGACGTGGCCAGTTCGGATCGCGGTGCGCACGCAGCGGGCTGCCTGAACACCGCTGCTCGAAGCCGGTTATGGAAACGGCCTCTCTGAATGCTGCTCCCCGAAAGTAACTTAGAAAGCGGCCTCGCGCTGCGCCGCATCGCTCGCAACTTTGAATGCCGCGGTCAATTCGCTCAACTGCCGCGCCTGATCCGCGAGCGAGTTCGCGGTCGCAGCACTTTCCTCGACCAGCGCCGCATTGTGCTGCGTGACCTCGTCCATCTGCGTGACGGCGAGGCTCACCTGCCTGATGCCTTCGCTCTGCTCTTTCGAGGCCGCCGCGATTTCGCCGACGATACGCGCCACGCGCCCGATCGCGGTTTCGATTTCCTGCATCGTGTCGCCCGCTTCGTTGACGAGTCCCGCGCCGCTCTCCACCCGCGAGGTCGACTCCGCGATCAGTGCGCCGATCTCTTTCGCGGCAGCCGCCGAACGCTGCGCCAGGCTGCGCACCTCGCCCGCCACCACCGCGAAGCCACGCCCTTCTTCACCCGCGCGGGCCGCCTCGACGGCCGCGTTCAACGCGAGGATATTGGTCTGAAACGCAATGCCTTCGATCGCGGTAATGATGCCCGTCATTTTCGACGAACCCGCATGGATCACGCGCATGGTCTCGACCATGCTGCCGACCGAATCGCGCCCGCGCCCGGCCATTTCCGAGGCGCGCGAGGCCAACTCGCTCGCGTGATGCGCATTCTCGGCATTCAGTTGCACGGTCGACGTGAGCTGCTCCATCGCCGCCGCGGTTTCTTCGAGCGACGCCGCCTGTTCCTCGGTGCGTTGCGACAGATCGAGATTGCCCGCGGCGATCTGCTGCGTCGAAGACGCGATCGAATGCGAACCGGCACGCACGCTGGTGACGGTCGCGCCGAGTTTGTCCTGCATCGACGCGACGCCGCGCAATAGCGTCGCCATTTCGTCGTTCGAACGAATCGGCACATGGGTCGTCAGTTCGCCGGCGGCGATCGCGTCGAACTGGCGCAGCGCGTCGTTCAGCGGCGCCATGATCGCGCGGCGCAACGTGCGCCAGCTGACGAACGCCACCGTCAGCCCCACCAGAATGCTGCCGATGCACGCATACAGCAGCGTATGAAAAAGCGTGGCGGAGCGCTCGTTCGCGTCGCTCGCCTGCTGGTTCAGATAATTCTCCAGCGCGCCCTGGCTCGCGTTCATCGCCGTATAAAGACCGATCAGATGATTCGCGCGGCTTTCGTCCATCCAGCTCGCGTCGCCGGTGCGGATCGCTTCGATCAGTTTGTCGATGCCGTCGCGGCGCACGGCGGTGCGCTTTGCGTCGAGGTCGTCGGTGAGACGCTGCAGTTCGGGCGTTTTCGGCAGATCGCGAAAGGCGTTCCACCATTTGTCCGAATCGCCGAGCAGCATGCGGGCGCGCGCGAGTTGCGCGGCCAGTTGCGGCGAGTGCGGATTGCTCATGGCCCAGTCGAGTCCGAAACGCGCCCGCGACATGGCCGTGCCTGATTTGCCGAGCGCGACGACCGAGGCGAAATGGACCGTGTAGGCATCGTGCTGCGCCTCGTTGCTCTGGTTCATGCCGAGAATGCCGAGCGCGCCGGTGGCGATCAGCAGCACGCCGAGAAACGCGATGGTGATCGCGATCCGTAGATTGATGGTCAGGTTCTTGGTCATCGTGGTTTGATCGCTCTGGCTGGTTTTGCGCTCTGGCTCATAACGTGCGGCCCCGCGCACGGTGCAAGGCGGTAGATCCCCGACGCCTTTCAGATGGCCAGTTTGATTTTCCGACTCAACGATTTTGTTCCATTAATGGAACATAAAACCGTATATGGAAAGTATAGCGACTCGCGTTCAGGCGAAAAAATAATATTTGGCAGGGGCGCGGCAAACGCGCAACAAGCTGCGCCTGGCTACGCAAGCCGTAACGCGTGGCGCGACGTGAAGCGCGGCGCGGTGTTCTCCACGCCGACCGCGCTCTGTTACGTGCGTACGCTCGTGAGCGCTGGCCTCACTCCCCGATCCACGACCCACGCAGATCGCTGTCATGCAGCAATTTCAACAGCGTGCCCGCCGGCCGGCTGAGCCGCTTCGCCGCCAGCGCGATGAATTCCACCGACGGCAGCGCCGGCAGACTCGCTGTGTTCAGCGGCGCCGCCAGCCCCCGAGCGGCCAGATATTGCGGACGAACCATGATGCCGAGCCCGCCGCGCGCCGCCGCGATGCAGCCCGCGTGACTGCTGCTCGTGCACACCACCTGCCAGCGGAAACCCGCCTCGGCGAGCGCGTCGAGCACGACGGCCCGCGTCACGCTCGGCTCGGCGACCAGAATCAGCGGCAATGGCTGGCTCAGATCGACCAGCGTGCCCGCGCGCGCCAACCACTCCAGCCGTCCGGTAAAAAGCGGCACGCCGCGCCGGTCGCCAAGACGCCGCTTGCCGACCAGCAGATCGATCGCGCCTGCGTCGAGCAACTCATATAGCTTGCCGGTCATGCCGATGGTGATTTCCAGTTCGACATCGGGATGCGCGTTGCGAAACGCGGCCAGCACCGTAGGCAGCGGGCCGAGCGCGACGTCGTCGGAGGAACCGAGCCGCACGCGTCCCTTCAGGCGCGGCGCGCGAAACTGCGACTCGGCCCGCGTTAGCGCCTGCAGAATCACGCTCGCATGCGCGAGCATGGCTTCGCCGTCGGGCGTCATGGCAAGCGAATGGGTGTCGCGCACGAAGAGGCGGCGGCCCACGCTTTCTTCGAGCCGCCGGATGTGTTCGCTGACGCTCGATTGCGTCAGGCCGAGCCGCCGCCCTGCCTCGGTGAAACTGTGGCAGGCCGCGACGGTCGAGAAGGTCTTGAGCCAGATGGGATTGAGCATCGGCTATTCTCGCGCCGCTTATCGGCAATGTCGATGACAATCAGCGCCCCTAGTGGGGTTCCCGATTGACGAGGATGTCAATATCATGACGGAATTCCCCCAATCAATGCTCCGAGCCCAGGTGCGCCCCTGCCGGCCCGCCGCCCTCCGTAAAAGATGACCAAGGATTCTTCCCAGACCGCCCTGCTCTGGATCGTCGCTGCCGGTTTTTTCATGCAGTCCCTCGACACGACGATCGTCAATACCGCCTTGCCGTCGATTGCGAACAGCCTGCACGTCGCACCGCTTGCCATGCAGCCCATCGTGGTCGCCTACACGCTGACCATGGCGATGCTCACGCCCGCCTCCGGCTGGCTCGCCGACCGCTTCGGCACGCGGCGCGTCTATTTCGCGGCCATTCTGCTGTTCGTCATCGGCTCGATCTGCTGCGCGAGCGCGCATACGCTCGGCCAACTGGTGATGGCGCGCGTCCTGCAAGGCGTGGGCGGCTCGATGCTGCTGCCGATCGGACGGCTCGCCGTGTTGCGCAGCGTGACGGGCGAGCAGTACGTCGCGGCCCTCGCGTTCATTTCGGTCGCGGGACAGTTGGGACCGATCGCCGGGCCGACGCTCGGCGGCTGGTTCGTTCAGGCGATCACGTGGCACTGGATTTTCCTCATCAATGTGCCGATCGGCGCCGTGGGTCTGTACGCGGTGCAGCGCTTCCTGCCAGCGCACGGCGAAACCCAGGCGCCGCCGTTCGACTTCGTCGGCTGCGGGCTGCTCTCGCTGTGCATGATCGCGTTCTCGCTCGCCATCGACGCGCCCATGCCCACGCATCGGCTGGCATGGTCCGCAGCGCTTTTCGTACTCGCCGCCGTGAGCGCGCTCGCCTACATTCCGCATGCGAAACGCCGGGCCGATCCGCTCTTCAAACTTTCGCTGTTTCGCGAGCCGAATTTCAGCGTCGGTTTGATCGGCAACCTGGTGTGCCGCATCGGTTCGAGCGCCGTGCCGTTTCTCGTGCCCTTGCTGCTGCAATTGCAACTGGGCTATTCGCCGCTGCATTCCGGCCTGATGATGCTGCCCGCCGCGCTGGCCGGCACCGTCGCCAAACGCTGGATCGCGCCGCTCGTGCGCCGCTATGGCTACGACACGTTCCTGCTCGTCAACACCGTGATCGTCGGTTCCTCGATCGTGGCCTTTGCGCTGATTACGCGCGGCACGCCGCTCGTGGTCGGGATCACGATCCTGGCCGTGTTCGGCGCCGCCAACTCCATGCAATTCGCGGCGATGAACAGCGTCACGCTCAAAGACCTCTCGCATGCCGATGCCGGCAGCGGCAACAGCCTCTTTTCGATGGTGCAGATGCTGGCGATCGGGCTGGGTGTGTCGATCGGCGGCGGGCTGGTGAATCTCTTCTCCGCGCAGGTGGGATCGGCCGCGCTCGGGTTTCGCCTCGCGTTCGTGTGCGTGGGCGTGATCACGCTGGTGTCGGCCTGGGTGTTTCGTCATCTCGACGAAGCGCCTGCCTCGCGCACGGTGCACGGGCAAGCGACTCAAGGCGCGGGGCGCTGAGCGCCGCCGCCCTCTGCATCAGTCCGGCAAACGGATGCCGGAAAAGCCCGCGCAAGCTTCGAGCAGACGCTCCTGAACAGCCACGTCGTGCACCGCCGGATGCGTCTCGCGCGGCTTCATATGGTAGAAGTACGCGCCGCTGACGGTGGCTGCCGGTTCATCGCTGACCGCGAGCCATACCTGGGTTTCCGGCGCCGCCAGCAGATCGTCCGGTGCGCCCGGTCCACCCATTTTCGTCGCGACCCAACCCGGCTCCAGTGCATTCGACAACACCTGCGGCCAGCGGCGCGCAAGCGCGAACGCCAGCAGCGCGTCATGCAGTTTCGAGTCCGAGTAGGCCGCCGTGCCCCGCCAGGGGCGCCGCTCCCAAGCCAGATCGTCGAGGCTCGCGTCGCCGCTGCGATGCAGCGCCGAGCTCAGATAGACGAGCCGTTTCGGCTTCCCGATCAGTGCGCTCAGAATGTACGGCGCCAGCGTGTTGACCGCGAACACGTGCGACAAGCCGTCGACGGTCGCGATCCGGCGCGGCTCCTGATAACCGACCGCCGCGTTGTGAATCACCGCATCGAAACGGCCTAGCCGGTTGACCTGCTGCGCGAGTTCAGCCGTGGCGGCGATGCTCGACAGGTCGGCAACCAGCGCCGTCTCAGCTTGCGGCACTGCTTTCAATGCCTGCTCGGCGCGCGCGTCACTGCGTGCGTGCAACACCACCTGATGTCCGGCGTCGACGAGCAGACGCGCGGCCATCTGACCGAGACCATCGGCGGAGCCGGTAATAAAAATACGCAAACATGGAACGCTCTCCGTTATTCAGTCCAAATATGCCCAATGCATGACGAGAGTCGCATGTCTTTGTACATCGGGCGGGTTCGTACAGATTAACGCGCGCCATGTGACTGACGCGATAGCGTGGCTGTCATTCCACTCATGACACGACATCATTCGTCGGCCTTGCCAGACGGCATTTCGCCGCGCCGGCGCGTGAATTCAAACGGATTTTCGCGTTAGCATGTCACGCATTAATGCATAACAAAGGACTATCACATGCCATTTGACGAGCGCATGCTGAACGGCATGGGCGTCTTGACGGCGATCGTCGATTCCGGCAGTTTCGCGGCGGCGGGCGTTGCGCTCGACATGTCGCAATCCGGGGTCAGCCGTTCGGTCGCGCGGCTCGAAGCGCGTCTCGGCATCCGGCTGTTCGATCGCACCACGCGCTCGGTCGTGCTGACCGACGAAGGCCGGCGCTTCTACGAACAGATCGTGCCGTTGCTGGGTGGACTCGAAGAAGCGGCGGCCTCCGCCGCGCAGGGCGCGACCGCCGTTCGCGGACGTTTGCGCGTGAACATGGATCCGTTCTTTTCACGCCTCGTGCTGGGGCCGAGGCTCGGCGGCTTTATCGACAGGCATCCCGATCTGCAGCTCGAACTGATCACCCGCGACCAGTTGGGCGACATGGTCGCCGACGGTTTCGATCTCGCGATCCGTTTCGGCGACCCGCCGGTGTCGACGCTGATTGCCCGCAAGCTGCTGGACACGCGGATTCTCACCGTGGCCGCGCCGTCGTATCTGAAGAAACACGGGCATCCGGTGAACCCGGCCGATCTCGAAAGCGGCAAGCATGTGTGCATCAAGTTCCGCGATCCGCTGACGGGCTACCCGTTCAACTGGGAATTTCATCGCGGCCGCAAGAAGATCGTGGTGACGCCGCAAGGCCGTTTGACGGTCAACGACGTGGGCACCTTGCACAGCGCCTGCGCAGCGGGCCAGGGCGTCGCGCAGATTCTGGAGCTCGGCGCCGAATCGCTGATGGCGAGCGGCAAACTGGTCGCGCTGTTTCCTGACTGGAGCGACGAGGTTTATCCGCTGTACGCGCTTTACCCTTCGCGGCATCATCCGCCGGCCAAGGTTCGGGCGTTCTTCGAATTTATCGTTTCGCTCACGGGTGGCGCGCCGCGCGAACCGGCGGCTTGATTCCGGACCCGGCGACGTGCGCGCGGCGGCCCCTCGCGCCGTCTGTATCAGGAAATCGTGTAGCGGTTTTGTGGGCCGCCGAGATACAGGCCGCGAGCGAGCGTCAGGATTTGCTCGCGATGCCGGTCGAACGCCGCGAGCACGGCGGGTTCATCTGCGCCCACGCTGGGGCTCAGATTCGAAATCACCGAACGGGTGACGATGAAAGCAATTTCGCGCGCATTGTCATAGCCCCAGAAATTGACGCAGTGGTGCGAGGCGTCATAGCTGCGGCTTGGGTTCGGGAAGTTGAGGGACATTTCGTACTCCCGGGGTATAGGGTTCTCGTCCCACGGTGCGCTGAATGGCGAGCGTGGTCAAGCGGTTGTTTGTAAGTGTGGAGGGCTGCCCTGACCTTGCGTTGCCGGGCAAGCAGCCAGGGGAGATTTGCGTCGCGCATAGGGTCATCCTCCTGTAACACACCGCGGCATGACCGCAGTGCTTTCATCGTGATGGCAGTCCGCTCCGGCGGATTGCAACGCAACTTCTCATTCACCATCACGAGATGTCCTATGTCAAACTCCGTCTCCGATTTTCACCCCACGTTCTCGACGACACCTGGCGCGCTGTCCCACAAGCTCGACGCTGTCGCCCCGACGCCTGGAACCGTCATACCGAAAGGCACAACGACGCCGACCGAATTCGCCAGCGCGATGCTGAAGAAGTACGACGGTGGCGATCAATCGATCAACTACGCCAACGACGCCAAGACAACGCTCGTCCAGGAACAGACGACGAAGCTGCTGATGACCGGCTACCCGCGAGACTTCGTCGCCGCGCGAATGCGTCTGGAGAGTCTTGCGCCCCTCACGGCGCAGATGGACGAGGAAACACGGGAGCGCTTCGCCGCGCGCGCGAAGACCGTGCTCAGCGAGCCGAACCCACAGCGCGACACCGACATCCGGCAGCTCGAAACAGAGGTGCAAACGGAACTGCAACGAACCCGTGCCGACCCGCTGCGCCGCCTGAATGCCATCTTCAATATGCCGGCCGGCGCCGGCCTGCTCGGCGACGGCGGCGCGCAACGCCTGCAGCAACTGCGCGGCCAGTACAGCACATTCAGCGCACCGGGCATGACACCGCAGCAACGCGAGGCGAGCTTCGCGCAGGCCGTCAAAATCAAGACTGATATGCAGCGCGACATCCACAACAAGGTCAGTGACATTTACGCGGCCACTCAGAAGTCATCGAACGAATCGGCCGCCCGCGTGAATGGCATGCTCGACGAGGCGGAAAAGTACACGCCCGACACCATCAATCTGCCGCACAACTCCGACGATCCCGACTGGGACGCCCAAACGCGCAAGCCCGCCTACGCGAAGACCTTTCCGTACCAGTCGATAATGGAGAAGCTGCTTTCCGACGACGGCCATTCGAGCCAGGAGCGCGGCACATCCTCGGCGCGCAAGCGCCCGCCCGAGCAGATCGCGCAGGATCTGCTGACGTTCCAGCACGGGATGACGGATCCGGGCTCGGCGATACACCGCCGCGTGCAGGCCCTGCAGGACAAGGCGCTCACGACCCTGGACAAGCCCGGAGCGGACCTGGACCAGGCCGAGCGTCCGAAGACGTACGAGGACGTTGCCCAGACACCCCCCGCCGTCGACAACGACTACGTCAACAATCTCGCGAAGAACTACGGCGGCGCGCTCAAAGACATCGACGAGAAAAACCGCGCGATGCTGCGCGAGCACATTCCCGGCCTCGCCGACAAGATCCTCTACGGCATCGGCCGGGTGTTATCCGGCCTGTCGCCGATCCCGGGCGCCGATTGGCTGGCCAACAAGTTGCTCGACGCCGAATTCCCCGATCAAGGCGGACTGAGCAGTGAGCAGGTGGGCCTGATCGACGCCGGGACGGCGCTCGCCGGTCTGCTGCTCGGCGGGTTCGAACCCGAAGGGGAGCACCTCACCGGCGCCGGCGAGACTCATCCGTCTGGCGCCGGCGTGGCTCGCGGCAAGCCGGCGCCGTCGCTGGCCGCCAGTTCGGTGGACACGTTCGAGCACAATTTCAAGGGTGGCGACAGCCTGGCGGAAAAAACGAACTCCGCGGGATCCGATAATCAACGCACGTCAGATAGGCCTACGCTGCCCTCGCGCTATGCGGCCCAGCCCTCGGGCGCGTTGCAGCCTGACCCGGCCCACGCTGGAGTCCTCATCGATTCAACGGGGCAGCGGTACATTCAGGATCACGGCCACAGCTATCCGGTGCGCTACGACCCGGCCAACCAGACGTGGCGCCTTGTGCAACAGGACAAACCGACTGCTCCGGGCGTTCCCATCGAGCGTCGGCCGGACGGTAGCTGGCAACCGCATGGCGATGTCGGCCTGCAAGGTGGCGGAAACGAGTCCAGAGAACGAACAACTGCCGTGGGCGACGAGCAAAGGGCCTACCAGATCCAGCGGGCACAGCAGACATTAACCAGCTTGCAAACGCGAATGCAAACTGTCGCGCAGGATCTGGTCTTCACTGGCCGAAGGATTCAGGAGATAGGACAGCTTCGAACAGAGTATGAACAACGGAGGGCGGACCTGACGCAACGGAAAACTCAGACAGAACAGGAGAGCGCCAACCTGTTGGCTCAGCTTCAACAACTCCGTAGCACCGGGCAGCCGCGTGACCCGCAAGCGGAGGTGCGCATCCGCGAGCTCAGTGAACGAAGGCAATCCATTCGCGCGGACATCAGGCGGTTCAACGAAGACCTGGTGCGGCTGAAACTGGAACTGGATAATTTACGCCCGAGATTCGATCAACTTGCCGGCCAACGGCTGCAATATCAGGATCTGGAGACGCAACTTCAGGCGCAGATAGGGGCCGCGCAGCTTGAGTTGAGTCAGTTGCTGAATTAGTCGGAAGGGGCGATGCGGCAGTACCGGCCGCATCGTCTTGCCGCGTCGGCTGCCGCGCCGACATGCTCGCGATTGACCGGGCGGTCGGCAGTGGTGCCCCGTGGTTCATATCCACAGGCTCGAGCACTTGAATGCTCGATGGGCTGGGTTCTGCATCGTCCACTTGCCGTCGACGCAGAATGCTTGCTGTACCCGTCGCGTCAACGCGCGGCGAGCAGCGGGTCAAAAAGCCAAGCCGCCCACCTCAAACCACTTCCTCCAGCAGTTCCCGAACAGCCGCCCTCGCCTCACGCGCCAGTTCCCTGAGATCGACACCGTCGATCTGGTCATCGGCCACCACACGCTTTCCGGCAGAAAACAGCGCGGCCAGCGAAGGCCTTCCGCCCGACGCCACCGGCCCGATCGCCGGATCGTGCAAGCCGAAATACCGCGGGTCGTCGAGCCGGTACACCGCGAGATCCGCGGCGAAACCCACCGCAATCCTGCCGACCTCGTCGAGGCCCATGATCCGCGCGCCACCCGCGGTGCCCCAATGAATCACATCGGCCACGCTCGCCGCGCTCGCGCCGCCTTCGAAGCTGCCGCCACGAAACGCGGGCTGCGCCATCATGCCGAGCCGCGCGCGCTGCGCGAGCCATGTCATGTGCACTTCGGAGATCATGTCGGCCGCTTCGTTCGACGCCGCGCCGTCCACGCCGATCGACACCGGCACGCCCGCGTCGGCCATCTCGCGCACCGGGCAAATGCCACTGCCGAGACGCCCATTGCTCTGCGGACAATGGGCGACGCCGGTGCCGGTTTGCGCGAGCAGCGCGATCTCGTCGGCGTCGACCTTGACGAGATGCGCGTACCAAACGTCGCTGCCGAGCCAGTCGTGCTCGCCGCAAAACGCCACCGGCGACTGCCGGTACAGGGCATGCGCGCTATCCTGGTAGCCCACCGTCTCCGAGAGATGGCTGTGCAGACGCAGCCCCAGACCACGCGCCACCGCCGCCGTCTCGCGCATTTCGGCGGGCGAGATCGAATACAGCACGGTGGTCGGCGCCATCACGACACGCTGCATCGCGCGCGGCGAAGCGTCGTGATAACGGGCGGCAAGCCGTTCGACATCAGCGATGTAGGCATCCAGCGTTTCGGGCCGCAAAGCGCTCGGCAATTCAGCTTCGAGCTGACGTGTCCGCGTGGCGCCACCGCGCAGCAACACGAAACGCAAGCCGAGTTTCTGCGCCTCTTCGAACAGGATCGCCGAACTGTCGAACGGCATGTCCGGGTAATACACATAGTTGTGATCGGCCACTGTCGCACAGCCCGAGCGCGCCAGTTCGATCAGGCCGATGCGCGCCGCGAGCCGGAAGCGCCGCTCGTCGAAGAGCGCCCTGAAGCGATACGGCGTCGCCGCGAGCCACGGCGTGAGCGTGGCGTCCAGCCCTGCCGTGTCGCCCTTGAGCAGCGACTGGAACAGATGATGGTGCGTGTTGACCCATGCCGGGTAGATCACGCAATCGGTGGCGTCGACGATCGCCTCGCCCGGCCGTGGCGTGAGCGCGCCGATCGCTTCGATCGTGTCGCCGGCAATGCGGATGTCGGGACCATTCGCGCGCGCGGGATCGTCGGCCGAACCACGGCCGCCGGTCATGATCGCCGCCGCATTGCGGATCAAGGTGGAAGGTGTCGTGTGATGTGTCGTCATGAGTTCGAGCCTGAGTTCGTCGCCAATGCATTCAAAGGCATTCAAAGTTGACTGTCGTGCCAGCCGCGCAAGCCTATGCGCGACACCCGCGCCGTGATGGCGAACAGCACGACGCCCGTCACGGTGATCAGCAGCAGCGCCGCGAACAGACGCGGAATATTCAGCTGGAAACCCGCCTGCAAGATCTGATACGCGAGCCCCGCGCCGCTGCCGCCCGTACCGGCGACGAATTCCGCCACCACGGCGCCGATCAGCGACAAGCCGCTCGAAATCCTCAGTCCCCCGAAAAAATAGGGCAACGCGCTCGGAATCCGCAAACGCACCAAGGTCTGCCAGCGGGTCGCGCGATTGATCCTGAAGAGGTTGATCAGCCCGGGGTTCACGCTGCGCAAACCGAGCGCCGTGTTCGAGATGATCGGGAACAACGCCACGAGCGTCGCGCACAGCACCAGCGCGGCGTCCATATCCTCGACCCAGATGATGATGAGCGGCGCGATCGCCACGACCGGCGTGACCTGCAACAGGATTGCGTAGGGAAACAGGCTCGCCTCGATCAGCGGACTCTGCACGAACAGCAACGCGATCACGACACCCAGCAGCGTGGCCAGCGCGAACGCCAGCAGGGTGATCTTCAAGGTGGCGAGCAGGCTGCCGAACAGCAGCGGCGCATCCTGCACCAACTCGCTCACGATCGCCGAGGGCGACGGCACCAGATACGCCGGCACCTTCATCACCACGCACCAGGCCTGCCACGCTGCGAGCACCACTACGCCGACGACCCACGGCGCCAACGCCTTCATCACGCCCGGACGTTGCAACCACGGCCGCCGCCGGGCACTTGTAGCAGAGCTTGTAGCGGGCCTGGCAGCAGGCCTCGCATCCTGCGCCGCAGCCGCTGTCGAAGAGGCGGCCGCCGCCCCTCGCCCGCCATTGCCCGAATGACCCGCAAGCACTTCGCCCGTCATGATTGCACTCCTGTTTCTTCGTTCGCAAACGACGCGCGATGCGCATCGGTGATCAACTCCGAGAGCGTCTTGCAATGCTGCAGGAACGGCTCGCTGACGCGATAGGCATCGTCGCGTTCGAGCGGACCGTCGATCGGCACGTCGGCGATGATGCGGCCCGGCCGCGCCTGCATCACGACCACCCGGCCCGACAGATACACCGCCTCGTAAATGCTGTGCGTGACGAACACCACCGTCATGCCGCGCCGTTGCCACAGGGCGCGCAAATCGCTGTCGAGGCGGTTACGGGTGAATTCGTCGAGCGCGCCGAACGGCTCATCGAGCAGAAGCAAATCCGGCTCGGTCACGAGCGCGCGAGCCAGCGACGCGCGCATCTGCATACCGCCGGACAGTTCGCGCGGCAACGCCTTGCCGAATTTGGCGAGCCCCACGCCGTCGAGCGCAGCGGCTACACGCGCGGCGGCTTCGCGGCGCGGCACATGGGCGAGATCGAGCGGCAGACGCACGTTGTCGGCGACCGTCGCCCACGGCATCAGCGTCGCTTCCTGAAACACCATCGACATGCGCCGCCCCGGCGAGCCGACCGTCTCGAACGGCTGTCCCCACCAGCGCATGTGGCCATGCGTCGGCGTTTCAATGCCGGCGAACATTTTCAGCAGCGTGCTCTTGCCGCAACCCGACGGCCCGAGCAGCGAAACGAACTCGCCGGGCTCGATGGCAAGGCGCACGTCCTCCAGCGCAATCGTGCCGTTCGGATAGCACTTGTCGACGCGCTGCACCGAGAGCGACGACGCGGCCCTGTCAGGAGTAAAGGTTTCAGTCGCCGCCATGATCACTCCTCCACGTGAATGGGCAAGACTTCGCGAAATACTTCGGACTCGCCATGATCGTTCAGCAGCTTGAGCAGCATGCGGCGCATCAGCAGGCCGGGCTGATCCGACTCCATATGGCACTCCTGCTGACGGCGCACGTCGATGCAGGCGTCGTAGTCGGTGGCTTCGAGAATGTCGCGGTCTTCGTCGGTGATCGGGCGATCCCAGTCGATCAGTTCCTGCGTCGAGCAGGCGTCTTCGGTGTCGTTGCGATAGAGCCATTGCGACAGCATCAGCGTGCGGTCGTCGATCGGCGTCGCGCAATTGTAGATGATGTGATGGATACCGCTCGCCGGATACACGCAGCCGAAGCGCCGCGCGAACGGCATGAACCAGCGGTTGATCAGATGGCGCTCGGTGACCTCCTCCGTCGTGCCGGTGATGCGATAGCTCGCGGGCGGATTGCGCACGGGCACGTGCGTCTCGGCTTCGAAGCCCCATTCGTGCGGGCGGAATTCGTATTTCGACGGCTTGGGGTTATCGAACAGGCCGAAGTTGCCTTTATGCACGAAGCTGAAATGCGAGTTGTCGAACGAGTTTTCCATCATGCGCAGCGGACTCGTTTCCCAGCGCTCGTAAAACTGCAGGATGCGGCGATAACCGGGCGCGTCGTCCTCGGGAAACTCGGGGATCGGCTGCAACGGCTCGTCGAGCGCGACCCACGCATAGCCGTAGCGTTCCTCGCAGCGATACGACGGCACCACGGCGCGCGACGGAATCGCCCCGCCGCTGTTCTGCGGAATCTTCACGCATTGACCCGAACAGTCGTAGGTCCAGCCGTGATAGCCGCAGGCGATATTGCCGTCGCTATCGACGAATCCCTTCGACAGTTTTGCCGTGCGGTGGCAACAACGATCGCGCAACGCGTGCGGCTTGCCGCCCGCGCCTTTCCATAACACGATCGGCTCGCCGAGCAGGGTGAACGGCTGCGGGCCGGCATCGAGTTGCGCCATCGGCATGATGGCGTACCAGAAGCGGCGCAAGACGTTTTGACGGGTGACCAGCATGTGATGCTCCTTGTCGGGCGTTCAGACGTTCAGGCGTTCAGGTGATGTGAGGTATCCGCGTCGAGGGCCGGCCTCAAGGCATCACCTTCGCGTTCTGAATGAATTGCAGCGTGTAGGCCGCGTGATAATCGGTGGCGGGCTTGAGGAGTTTGGCGTCGACCATGTAGTCGAAGGTCTTTTTCCAGCGCGCGTCGGTCATCGTGCCGATGCCCTGCGTGGCCGCATCGCCACCAGTCACGAGTTTGAGCTTCTTCAGTTGCGCTACGCCGTACGCGAGTTGCGCATCGCTCATCTGCGGGTTGTCTTTCTTGATTAGCGCATTGCCCGGTGCGGGGTCGTTCAGGTAGCTCTTCCATCCTTCCATCGAAGCCTTCACGAAACGCGCCACCACGTCCGGCCTGTTTTTCATGGTGTCGCGCATCGTGACGATCGTGCTGTTGTACGGCGGATAGCCGTCGTCGGCGAACAGGAAGAAGTGCGCGTTCGCATGAGCCTGCTCGGCCTGGAACGTTTCAGAAGACGGATACGCCTGCATCGCGACGTTCGGATCGGCGAAGAACGGTTGCAGGTTGAAGGTGTACGGGCGCGCTTGTGCTTCCGTATAGCCGTACTTCGCCTTCAGCCACGGCCACCACGTCGTGCGGCCCGAACCGGCGACGAGGATCGTCTTGTTCTTCAAACCGGCGAGACTGGTCACGTCGGCGTGGGTCATCATGCCTTGCGGGTCGTACTGGAACGCGGCGGCCACCGTGGCGACGGGAATGCCGGCTTCCACGCTCGAGAGCACCTGAAAGTCGTAGCCGAGCAGAAAGTCCGCCTGGCCGCCGGCAAGCAACTGCATGCCGTTGACTTGCGGGCCGCCCATCCTGATCGTGACGTCGAGCCCATATTTCCTGTAGATGCCGGTCGCGACGGCCTGATAGAAACCACCGTGCTCGGCTTGCGCGTACCAGCTGGTCAACAAGCTGACGTGGTCGTCGGCATGAGCCGGCAGCGCCACCGCGAACGCGGCGCCGGCCAGCGTGGCCGCAGCGGCGGTGCGCGTCGCGAATGAACGGGCGGACACTGCAATGCGGGAGAGAAGATGCGAAATGCGCATGACTGAACTCCGTGTGAATGTGGGCAAGGTTGGGAACGTGAGAAGGCAAGGCCGAATGCCGTACAAGGAACGGGCGATGTGACCGCTGCGCTGCGCGCAAGCCGAATCGATACGACGCGCAGGCATGCGCGAACGCAGATCGCCGCGTGTAATCGCGTTGAGGCACAACAGTCGGGTGAACATCTGGGGCAACTGCATCGCACGCTCCTTGTTGGCGGAACCGGACGGTTCCGTTCAAACGCCGAATCGCTTCGACGTGGGCGCACGATGCGCCCCAAGAGCAATGCCCCACGGTGACCGGCATGGACATGCCGGCTCGCTAGCCGCTTCTACTCTGTTTTTCCTTTAAGCGAATGTTGTGCCAACTACCGCAAAGCGGCATGTGGCGCGCGCAGCCAGGCGTTTCGGCGCAACCCATGCGCGGCGCTCGCGTACGACTGCACTCGCGCGATGCGCGCCGGCACTGTCCAGGTGCAGATGCGGCGCGGAGATGTTTCGCTCATGGAGCGCCGGATCATGAGGCCGGGTCTGCGGCTTGCTGCAATCGTCATGTCATCCACTCGGGAGAGGAACATGAGCGAAACCAGAGAACGCGTCAACGGAAAACCGGCCGACATCGAGCATCCGCAACCGGCGGTACATAGCGATAACGAGAAGAGCAAGCTGCCCGAACGCGACGACGAAGGGCGCAACGAGTCGCCCGCGGACCGTCCCGGCAAAAAACCCGGCGAGGGCGAGCCGTCGGTCAGCTGACATATTAAGCATTGGCCTACAAGCGGCTTTGCTGCGTTCTCGCAGCGAAGCCGCATAAATATTCCCCTTCGACGCCCTTTCATACGCCAAACATTTCTTCCTGATTTTTACCGATTATTTTTCCGATGTGATGGACTAATTTTCTGCTTGCAGCGACCTGTACGCCAAGCGAACCGGCTGCCTCCCCTCAACAGATAACAAAGGAGACGCTCATGTCCATCACCTCCACTTCCTTCCACCGGCCCAAGGTCTCCATCTGTCTGCCGACTTGCGATCGACCGGAACTGATCGCGACGTGCATCGACTCGTGCCTCACGCAAAGTTACGGCAATCTGGAAATCGTGATCGGCGACGACTCGAAGGACACCCGCACGCAGCAGTTGATCGCGGCGCGCTATGCGCAGGAGCCGCGCGTGTGCTACAGGAAGAACCAGCCTTCGCTCGGCCAGGCGCGCAATGTCGCGAGCTTGTTCGAGCGCGCGAGCGGCGACAAGATCCTGCTGATCCACGACGACGACCTGCTCACCACGGACGGCGTCGAAAAACTCGTGTTGTTATGGGCACTGCATCCGCAACTGGATGCGGCATTCGGCGACCAGTACGAAGCCGATCACGGCGGCGCCATCGACTTCACGGCAAGCGCGAGCCTGAACGCCGCGTTCCGCCGCACGAAGGACGCCGAAGGCCTGCAGCCTCTGCCGGGCAGAACCGGGCTGGTTCAGATGTTCCCCAACAACGGCTGGATGGCCAATGCCGAACTTGTCAAGCGGATCGGCTACAAGGAAGCGTATGGCGTGTGCTGCGACTTCGTGTTCGGCACAGAGTTGTGTCTCGCGGCGCGCGAGGTGTTCTATCTGCACGACTATGTCTCGGTGTATCGCAAGACGGCAAGCTCGATCTCGCATAGCACGCGCGGCACGACGGTCGCAGCGACGCTCAGCGCGTATGCGTTCGTCAACGCGCTGAAGTTGCCGGCACAACTGGAGCCTTCGCGCAGGCTGGCGTTGCGCCGTCTCGCGCCGATCGTCGTATCGGTCCACGCGAAGAATCGCCAGGCGCTCACCGGCTTCAAGGTCGCCTTCACCCATCTGTTCGCGTACAAGTATGGATTGAGCGTGCGGCTCTACTACCATCTTCTGATGCTCACGCGCAGCGCGTTGAGCGTGCACCGGCAAGCAGTGGCTGCGGCCGCGGTCGCAGCCGTGGCCGCTGCGCCCGCCGTTGCCGCAGATCCGGCCGCCGCCGTCAAGGAGTTCGTCTCGGAGTTCGTCAGCGATCGATCGGAGCCGGTGTGACGCAGCGCCGGCGCGGCACTCGCTGCCGGTCCGTGCGGGGCGATAAGCGTGTTTTCTGCTAAGCATCCTCTGCTAAGCAAACGCGTATTTGTTGCTTGGTCTGGCGTGGCGCGCTGATTAGGATAGGTGTGAACATCATCAGACCTGAGGCGAGACGCCATGTCCGACAGTGCCTGTTTCAAGCCGCGTGTGATCGAACCGGTCGTCGTCAACCAGCCCGAAGGATTGGGCCTCGCGGTGGAGTTATGGCTCGCGCAACCCGTGGATGGAATTGACGGACGAGCGCTGCAGATTCATTTGCGCAGCGACGCAAAAATGGCCCAGGCCGAAGCGCTGCGCGATCTGCTGCATGCGTTGGGAACGGAGATCATCGTGGCGTGAGCCTGCACCGCGCCTTCGATGCGCGCGGCCCGCTCGTATCGCCCGGGCCGCGAAGAAGCAGCGCGCCGGGTTACCCCGGGCGCCGCGCCTGAACCACATTCGCCGTCGTGCGTTAAGAGCTTACGGTTCGTGCCGCAGATACCCTTCTTTCGACGGGTCACGCATACGCAATGCCACGACGCCGGCAATCGCGCACATCGCCGTCACATACCAGTAGAACGTGGACTCGCTGCCCGCCTGCTTCAGCCACAGCGCGACATATTCCGCCGAGCCGCCGAAAATCGCATTGGCCACCGCGTACGACAACCCCACGCCAAGCGCGCGCACTTCCGGCGGAAACATCTCCGCCTTGATCAGGCCGCTGATCGACGTATAGAAACTGACGATCGCGAGCGCCGCCACCACCAGCCCGAAGGCCGCATACGGGCTCGTCACGTCTTTCAGCGCGTGCAGCAACGGCACCGTGCCGATGGTCGCGAAGAATCCGAAGAACAGCATCGAACGGCGCCGCCCGATGCGGTCCGACAACGCGCCGAACGCCGGCTGCATCAGCATGTAGACGAACAGCGCGCCGGTCATCACGTTGCTGGCCGTCTTCGCATGCATGCCCGCCGTGTTGACCAGGTACTTCTGCATGTAGGTGGTGAACGTGTAGAAAATCAGCGAGCCCCCGGCCGTGAAGCCGAGCACGGTCATGAACGCGCCCTTGTGCAGCCACAGACCGCGCAGCGTACCGGCCTCCTTGCGGTGGCGCGTTTCGGCGGTGGTGGTTTCGTCGAGCGATTTACGCAGATACAGCGCGACCAGTGCCGCCAGCGCGCCGATCACGAACGGCACCCGCCAGCCCCACGCCTTCAGCTCTTCAGTGGAGAGCGTCTGTTGCAGCACCACCAGCACCAGCAGCGCGCACAACTGCCCGCCGATCAGCGTGACGTACTGGAACGACGCGAAGAAACCGCGCCGGCCCTTGAGCGCGATTTCACTCATATAGGTTGCGCTGGTGCCGTATTCGCCGCCCACCGACAAGCCCTGGAACAGCCGCGCGACCAGCAGCAGCGCCGGTGCCAGCGCGCCGATCTGCGCGTAGGTGGGAAGCACCGCGATCACCAGCGAGCCGCCGCACATCATGAACACCGACACCATCATGGCGGTGCGCCGCCCGTGCTTGTCGGCAAGGCGGCCGAAGAACCAGCCGCCGATCGGACGCATCAGGAAACCGGCGGCAAACACGCCCGCAGTGTTCAGCAGCTGTGTGGTCGGATTGCCGCTCGGGAAGAACGCCGGCGCGAAGTACAGCGCGCAGAACGAATACACGTAAAAGTCGAACCACTCGACGAGATTGCCCGATGAAGCGCCAACGATCGCAAAAATGCGCCGCCGCGTGTCGTGTGTGGAAAGTGCCACTGGAATATCAAGATTTGTCATTGGTCTTTTGTGCTCCTGGATGTCCCCTGTTAATTATTAATGGCGTGGTTCCTCCACGCCTTTATGCGTCTCTTGGTTCGGCATTCTAAATGAATGTTGTGCTTCCTGGTTTGACGTTCTGCATCTCTAATTTAACGCTGGGCGTACCAATGATTTTTGTGTCAAAAAATGTATGTCCACTTCTGTCGGACCACCAGGCAGAGCGAACATGAGACGCCGTTCAACGTGCGCCGACGGCATGATGCTGTGACTGACCGAGGCGCCTTCCCGCAGGAGTTTCAATGAAAGTCAATGCAGCCTCTCACCCATTCTGGCCCGACGACGCGTCGAATATTCCGGACAGCGCACAGCACCGGCAAACTCGTGCTGCCCTGCGAGGCACCAGCAACAGGGAAAACTCCCAACAATCTCCGGCGGCCATCGCGAATGCCAGCGTATCTCAAAAGACCGCTCCACCTTCGCCGCCCAACGGGTCCGTCGCAAGCCCAGCCGGCAAAGAGATTGATGCCGAAACTCATGCCATTGCCGCGCAGGCGGTGATCGGCAACGAGATCGCAGCCGATATGGAAACGTTCAACGCGTCGCTCGGCAAGGTCGATGAGGATGTCGAGCGCGGCGGCAATACGACCGCCGACATGATCGAAGCAGCGTCGGCCTACAACCAGGCGCAGCAAGTGGGCGCACTAGACAAACCCACACCCGAGCTGCAGTCGAAGATCGCCCGGGTCGAGACTGCTTTGCGCGATTCCAAAGGCGATGAGTCGCTGGGCACGATCGGGCAAAAAGCCGGCGTCGACCTGTCCGCGCTGACTCATCAACCGGACGCCGCTTCAACCTACGGCAAATATGGCAAGGCGGCGAGCACCTATACGCGCGCGCTCATCTTCGACGAAGCGCGCTTCAACAATTCCGCCGTGCTGAAAAACACGCCTCTCGCAGCGTTGCAGCGGCCGAACCAGAGCGTGCTCGATCCTCTGGGACCGTACGGCCGGCTAGGCACCCTGACAGGCACCCGTCTGAACTCCGCCGCAAGTTATTTCACAAAAGGCGGGCTGTCATTTCTGTCCGGCATGGAGAAATTACGCAAGGGTCAGGATCCGACAAAGGACTTCGTCACCGCAGGCGCGACTACCGGACAAGGCATCAACGAGCTCACCGTCGGCATCGGTACCGACGTCGGCAATCATCTGGTCAAGCTGCGGCAGACGAAAGCAGCGGCGCAAATAGCCGGCGGCCAGAGCACGGGGACTGGCGGTTCCGCGCGCCCCGCGACTCCAGGTCAGAGCGGCGTGACGCAGGGCGTTGCGGAACCGGTCGCGGGACCCAGCCGTACCGCGGAGTTCACCGACTTCGATTCACACGGCAAGGACGACGCCGAGATCGACACGTTCGAAAAGAAGACCGCTGAACACATCGACGAACAGCTCACGCAGCAGCAACAAAGCTTGCGCGAGAGCGTCATCGCCAAGCTCGAGAAGACGAATCGTGACGTGCAGCAGCTCGAATTGAAGGACGCGACGGACGACCTCGCGCCGCAGTACTTCGAGATGCAGGACATGGCGAAAAAGTTCAAGGATTCGACGGCCGATGCGGCCAACGACGCCCACGAAAATATCAAGACAATCGACGCAAAGGCACAGGACGTCATCGCCAAACTCAAGAACCAGGGTTTCGATACCGCCGATGCCGCACGCCAGTCCGGCAAGCCGGAGGCGATCGAACTCGGCAACCAGCTCGACCGGCTGGCGGGCCTGAAGCACGCAGCCTATGACCAGTTCAACAGCGCCATGCAGGAACGGGAAAACGCGCTCAGCGATACCAGAACCGCATTCGGCGAACTCGGCAAGCTGCTGAAGGATACGCCCGCGAGCGAGCGTCCATCGAAATTGAAAGAGTGGTCCGACAAATACACGGATTTCTTCGCGCAACGTCAGGCCAACATACTCTCGAAGACCGACGGCTGGCCCGACTGGATGAAGATATCGAAGCCGCTGCGCATGCAGATGGTGCCCGCCGCGATCAATACCGTTCTTGGCGGCGCGACGTTTGGCGTCTCGTTGGACACGTATCTGAAAAAGCAGCAGGCTGGCAAGCTGACGCCTCAGGACAAGATGGACCTCGCGGCATCCGTGATCAATCTGTCGAGCGGCATGATCGGATTCGTGCCGGTTATCGGGCCTGCCCTGTCGTTTGCGCTCGCGACAGCCGGTCTTATCGTCGGTGGAATGTCGGATCAGTACGATGCCCGCAAGCGCGAAACCGATACGTACAACCTGAAGGAAAAGATACGCGAGGAATACAACGCGAAGCATCCCGATAAGCAGATCGCCGAGCCCTTCGACGGAGATTGAGCGGCGCCGACGTGCGTGACGAGGCCGTTCGCACGTCGTGCCGCCTCATGCGCTCGCCCATGCGAACGCGGCGTGAGATCGCGTCATTTTTCCGTGGCGGCATCGCGGCAAGCGACCCAACCGTGATTCGGGCGAGCGCCGTTACGCAAACTCGTCGCCGAGTTCGATCGTGATTTCGCGCGGCACCGCCTCGCCGTTCGCATATTGCTCCTCCAGCGAACCCAGCGAGGCCTCGACATATGCGCGCAGCACCGCAAAACTGCGCCCGCGCACACGCGCGGGCATCGCGCGATAACGTGCCAATGCTGCCGGTGCAATCGCCACGGTCATCACGGTACGGCGCGCCGCCGCACCGAAACGCATCGCCACCCAGTGAATCGCCAGCATCGGCGCGCCTTCCTGCACCGCGCGCTGAATGAACTGCGTCTGCTCGGGAAACAGATCGCTGATGACACGCGCCAATTCCTCGAACTCGGGATTGGCGCAGTCGTATTGGTAAGCTTCCATGAGGTATGCCGAAAAAATAGGCGTGAAGAGAGGCCGCTTGTAGAGAACCGCCCACGGTTCAATGTGGCGCGCGCATCAAGCGACAATCAGGCGGCAATCAAGCGGAGATCAAGCCGCCACCCCGGGACGCCTGAACGCCCGGAACAGCAGCCCCGCGACGATCACCGCCCCCACAGCGTACACGGCGTCCACCGCCGCGAGCGGCACGAGTTGCGCCTGGAACATTGCGGCGGGCACGTCCACCAACGCGTGCAACGCGATCGCGAGCGGCAGGATCCCACGCCAGCCGGCGCGCAAGCCGCGCCACATCAGCACCGACAAACCGATCTGGAACACCAGCGCGGCGACGCGTTCGAGCGCGAAAATGCCCGCGGTCTGCGGCGTCAGGCTGGCGAGAATCAGGTGGATGCGCATCAGCGATTCAGTCGGCAGATTGCTCAGGTAGCCGTCCAGTTCGCCGCGGTTTTCGAAGACCGCGAACAGGAGCCATTGAATCTGCACCAGCACGCCGACGAGCCACGCTTCGGCGCCGCCGTGGCCGAGACCGTAGGTCAGCGCGGTGCCATCCGTCGTGATGTCGGTCTTGCCTGCCGCGAGCGCCGTGGCGCCGGACTTCGCCGCCGCGCGTTTGAGCAGCAGCCGCATGCCGATGAACCGCCCCACTTCCTCGCAGATACCCGCGGCCAGCGCGCCGTACACCACGAAGGCAACCGGATTCGACAGGAACTCCGCCGTCGCTTCGTTCCGATGCAGCACGAAGTCGTTCAGCGCGCGCTCGATCACCATCGCGAACAGCGCGAACACGGCGACGCCGGCGATCGCGTCGCGCGGTTTGAGCGCGAGCGGCCGACGCAGCCGGCGGTAGATCAGGAAGGGCAAAGCGGCGACGAAGAGTGTCGCGAGGGCGAGGCTCGAGAGGGTAAGCGGTGCAACAACCATGAGTTTCCTTGCGATGACCGGCGCGCACCCGCTGCGTGCCGCAGCCCGAATGATCGCAGATCGGCGCGAATTCAGCGCAAAGTGGAGGCGCGCACGATCAATTCGCCCGGCAGCAAGCAGTCGCGCGCGGTGGTCTGAATACCTTCGATGCGCTCATGCAGGAACTCGACCGCACGGTAGCCGATCTCGTAGGTCGGCTGGCGGATCGTCGTGACGCCGGTCAATTCGGCCCAGTCGGGGTCGTCGATGGAGAGCAGCGCGGCGCGGGCTTGCCAGTCGGCTCCATAGCGCGCCTTCAGATGCAACGCGAGACGCAACGCGACGGGTGCGTTGGCGGCGAACAGGGCAATCCGCGCGGGCTTGCCCGCGGCGCCGGCGGCCGCGTCGATTGCCCGGTCCAGTTCGGCCAGGCCGCGCTCGACCTCGCCTGCGTCCGCGAGGTTCAGCACAAGCGTGTGACCGCGTGCCGCGCCCTCGCCGCCGCTATTGCCACCTTCGGCATGCCAGGCGCTCATCGTCTCGCGAAACGCTGCTTCACGCAATTGCCGCGAGCTGACCTGCTCGAAAGGCTGGACGACGAACCAGATATCGTCGAAACCATTGTCCAGCAGATGCCGCGTGCCGAGTTCGGCCGCCGCCCGGTTGTCGAGACCGACCATATCCGCGACCAGTCCGTCCACCAGACGGTCGACCAGCACCGCCGGAATCCCGCCGCCGCCCACCGGCCGCAGCGTTTCCTCGCGCACGCCGGTTGCGTTGACGATCACGCCTTCCACCCGGTACGTGGTGAGCAGTTGCAGATAGCGCCGCTCCATCTCGACTTCGTTGGCCGCATGGCAGATCAGCGGCATCAGGCCGAGCGCGTGACATGCCGCTTCGACACCTTGCAGCACTTCGATCGAGTAGGGATTGGTCAGGTCGGCCAGCAGCATGCCGATCAGACGATTGCGGCCACGCTTGAGGCCGCGCGCCATCTGGTTCGGCTGATAGTCCAGACGTGCGATCGCGGCTTCGATTCGTGCGCGCAGTTCGGGCGACAGCACACTTATCTCGCCGTTCAGATAGCGCGAGATGCTGGTCTTGCCGGTGCCGGCTTCGCGCGCGACGTCGGTGATCGTCGCGCGGCGCGGCATGGACTGCGGCGTCGTGCTCATCGGTTCCTCGTGGTTCCGCTTGTGGTTCGCCGCATTGTCCGGCTTGTCGTTCTGCTTGTCGCCCGGTTCATGCGGCGAGCACTTCGCGGTTGACGACATTGACGGCCAGCGTGCCGTCCAGCGCGGCGACGAGGTTTTCCGCCGCGTTGCGCGCCATCGCGTGCCGGGTTTCGTGAGTCGCCGAACCGATATGCGGCAGCGCGACCACATTCGCGAGCTTCAGGAGCGGCGAGTCGGCCGGCAGCGGCTCGGTCTCGAACACGTCGAGACCGGCGCCGTGGATCGTGCCCTTTTGTAGGGCTTCGATCAGCGCCGCTTCGTCGACGGTCGCGCCGCGCGAGGCGTTGATCAGGATCGCACTCTTCTTCATCGACTTGAGTTCGGCCGCGCCGATCAGATGCTTCGTCTCTGCCGTGAGCGGCACTTGCAGGCAGACGAAGTCGGAGGTGGCGAGCAGTTCCGCCAGGCCAACGCGCCGCGCGCCGTAAGCTGCTTCAGCCTGCGGGTTCGCGCTGCGGTTGGTGTACAGCACCTTCATGTTGAAGCCGAGCGCCGCACGCCGCGCCACCGCGCCGCCGATCCGCCCGAGCCCGACGATGCCGAGCGTCTTGCCCTGCACGTCGACGCCGAACTGCGCCGGCCCGATGCTGTGCTGCCAGTGCCCTGCCTTTACCCAATCGGCGAGTTCCACCACTCGCCGCGCCGAAGCGAGGATCAGCGAGAACACCGTGTCCGCGGTCGATTCGGTCAGCACGTCCGGCGTGTGCGCGAGCACGATGCCGCGGCGCGTGAGATCGGCCACGTCGAACTGGTCGAAGCCCACCGAGATGGTCGACAACGCCTTGAGCCGGGTCGCGCCTTCGAGCATTGCCGGCGTGATCTTCACGCTCGAACCGATGCCGCCGTCCGCGTCTTTCAGCGCGGCCACGAACGTGTCGTGCTGCGCGGCGTCGACCTGCACGACCTGCGCGTGCTGTTGCAGATACGCGAGCACATCTTCAGGCAACGGTTTCCAGGCGACGATCTTCTTCATCAGCTTATTTTCCTTGCAACGGGGTGGCGAGCGGCGGCGCACTGTTCAGCGCTTGCGGCTGCGGTTTGACGACCAGCGTCAGAATCACGGCAGCAATCAGCGCCACGCTCATGAACGCATACGACGCGGCGGGCGAACCGGTGGCGCCGTTCAGATAACCGACCACATACGAGCCGACGAACGAACCGAGGGCGCCCATGCTGTTGATCAGCGCCATCGCGCCGCCCGCGACGTTCTTCGGCAGCAGCTCCGGCACGATCGCGAAGAACGGGCCATACGGCGCGTACATCGCGGCACCGGCGATCACCAGCAACGCATATGAAAGCCAGAAATGCGCGGAGCCGAGCGCATACGAAGCCGCGAACGCCACCGCGCCGATCAGCAGAAACGGCCACACGAATACTTTACGGCGGTTGAGTTTATCCGATGCCCACGAAGCTGCAAGCATTGCGATGGTTGCGGCGAGGTACGGCAGCGCCGAGAGCCAGCCGGTTTCGACCATGCCGAGCGTCGAACCGTTCTTCAGGATCGACGGCAACCACAGCACGAAGCCATACACGCCGATGCTCCAGCAGAAATATTGCGCGCACAGCTTGATCACCGCGGGCGTTTTAAAGGCCTCGCTATAGTTGCGCACCGGTTTGATCGCGGCCTGCTCTGCGCGCAGCGTTTCGGCGAGGTCGTCCTTCTGCTGCTGCGTGAGCCACGACACCTGCTGCGGCTTGTCCTGCACGATGAACCACCAGATCACCGCCCAGATGATCGCGGGCGCGCCTTCGGCGATGAACATGTGACGCCAGCCGAACGAATGCACCAGATAGCCCGACACCACTGACATCCACAGCACCGTCACCGGATTGCCGAGAATCAGGAACGTGTTGGCGCGCGAGCGCTCGCTCTTGGTGAACCAGTTGCTGATGAAAATCAGCATGGCCGGCATGACCGCGGCTTCGACCACGCCGAGCACGAAGCGGATCACCATCAGCGACGCAATGTTGCTGACCATGCCGGTCAGCGCCGCGCATCCGCCCCACAGAATCAGGCTCCAGAACACGAGCTTCTTGACGCTGCGGCGTTCCGCGTAGATGGCGCCGGGAATCTGGAAGAAGAAATAGCCGAGGAAGAACAGCGCGCCGATCAGCGACGACAGCCCCTTGCTGATGCCGAGATCCTGGTTGATGCCGGCGGCCGACGCGAACCCGAAGTTCGCGCGATCCAGATAGGCGAGGCTGTACGTGATGAATACGATCGGCATGATCGTCCACCAGCGGCGAATCGCAAGCGATGAGGTCATGGGTGTCTCCTTTGACTTCCCGAAACAATGATGGACGGTCATGGGGCGCTCTGTTCGAGCGCTCTTGCTGTTATCGAGGCAGACTTGCTGAGCAGGTCTTGCGGGTTTTCTTCAAGCCGCGGCGGCGATGGACGTCGCGTCGGCCGATTCGAGCGCGTCGAGTTCGGCGCGGCCCGGCAGCCCCTCCGAATCGCCGATCACCTGAATCGCCAGCGCGCCGATACGGTTGCCGCGCGCCACGGCTTGCGGCAGCGACTTACCTTCGAGCAACGCACTGACCACGCCGACGGCGAAACCATCGCCCGCGCCGACCGTATCCACGACCTTTGCGACCGGCTGGCCGGCGATCAGCGCGGCGTCGGCGGCGGTGCGGAAGTACGCGCCCTGCGCGCCGAGCTTGATGATCACGCCGCGCGCGCCATGGTCCAGATAGAACTTCGCGATGTCGTCGGGCTGCGTATAGCCGGTCAGGATCTCGCCCTCGCCGATGCCGGGCAGCACCCAGTCGGCCAGCGCGGCCAGCGCGTTCAGGCCTTCGACCATTGCGGCGCGCGACGGCCATAGCGTCGGGCGCAGATTCGGGTCGAAGGAAATCGTCTTGCCGGCAGAACGCATTTCGCGCGCCAGATGGAACGCGAGTTCGCGCGAGCTCGCCGAAATCGCGGGCGCGACGCCGGTCAGATGCAGATGGCGCGCCGGCAACACGTAGTCCGCCGCGTAGTCGTCCAGCGACAGATGGCTCGCCGCCGACCCTCTGCGGAAATATTCGACCGCCGGGTCACTGCCGTCGTCGTTTCTGGACTTCAACTGGAAGCCGGTGGGATAGCGCTCGTCGGTGGTTACGCAGCGCTGGTCGATGCTTTCTTTTGTCAAGGTGTCGCGCACGTACTGACCGAACGAATCGTTGCCGACGCGGCTCATCCAGCCCACCTTGAAGCCCAGCCGCGACAGGCCGATCGCCACGTTCAGATCGGCGCCGGCAATGCGCTTCGTGAACTGGCCGACGCCCGCGAGCCGGCCGGTTTCGGCGGCCACGAACATGGCCATTGCTTCGCCGTAGGTGATGACATCGAGTGCTGCGCCTGTGTTGCTCATGCTTCGCTCCTGCGGATTCCGGTTTGCTGCGGGTTAGGCGTTTCTGGCGTTTCTGAAGCGTGCCGCTTGCCCTGTGTCGTCTGCCTTGGGCTTCTCGCCGCGTGCTTCCTGCCGCGTGCTTTTCGCCGCGCGCTGTTTTCGGCTTTGCCGCGCGCTCAGTTCCAATGCCGCTCACGCAGCGGCCAGCCACGCAACGTAATGCGCCGCGTCCGTCTCGACGCAACTCGCATCAAACGGAAATTCGATGCCGCGCGGCACATGGCGCGGCAGATGGTCGAGCACCGCGGCGAATTGAGCGTCGTCGGCGGCCGGCGCGGCGGGAAAGCGCCGTGCTCCCTCGCCCACCGCCGTCTTGCAGTGGATGTATTCCACGTGCGCCGCCAGCGGTGCGGCGGCGTCGAGCGGCGCGACGTCGCGCCATGCCCAGTTGCCGATGTCGAAGGTCATGCCGAGCAGGCCGGCGTGACCTTCGCGCGTCAGCGCATCGAACAGGCCGGTGAACTGCGCGAGCGAGCCGCCCTCCGCCAATTGCCCGTTCTCGACCACGAGCCGCAACTCCGCGCAGCGCAGGTGATCGGCGATCACGGCGGCATTGGCGTCGGCGGCAAAACCACCGAGCTGCAACTTCACGAAGCGCGCGCCGAGCGCGATCGCTTCTTCGATCGAGAGGCGCAACGCGTCGGCGTCGAGTTTGCCTTGCGCGGTGTAAAGCGAAGCCGGCGTGGAATACACCGACCACAAACCCAGGTCCGCAATCTGCCTGCCGAGCACGCGCAGATTGTGCGGCGTGGCGTCGGTTTCGTCGCCGAACAGTTCGCGGCGCACTTCGAAGCCCGCCGCGCCGGCCTGCCGGCTCGCTTGCGCCCACTTCAGGTGGCCGTCCGTGCGGACCGCGTCCATCCCGAATGCGCTTGCGACGATCACCACGTCTACTGCGTCAGCCATATCAAATTCCCTCAAATCTGTCTCGCCACGGCATTTGGAACCGGTTCCAAATGCACTTCAAAAAAAAGCGCCGAAGCGCCTGCGATGCCCGAATAGTGCGCCGAGGCCGCCGTCGCACACCATAGTGGAAATCCCCAGGCGCGGTTGGCGTCGGCATCGGCCTGTGCTCATTTCAAGGTCCGTCGCCAAGACACAGCGCGAGAAAACGCTCCACGACCCGCGACGGCGCGCTCGCATGGGGCACGAGAATCGACAGCCGCCGGGTGAGCGGCTCCGGGCTCAGCGACAGCAGGCATAGCGCGCGGTCTTCGTGGCGCATCGACATCGCCGAGACGAAGCCGATGCCCATGCCCGCCCGCACCGCTTCCTTCACGCCTTCCACGCCCGCGATCTCCAGCGCCACGCGCATCGGCACGCCCGCCCGCGCGAACGCCCGCTCGACGATCTGCCGCACGCCCGAGCCCGCCTCGCGCAACACCAGTGGATGCTTGCCGAAGGCCGCCAGGTCGGGCGGGCCGCCGTCGCCCAACTGCGCCAACGGATGCGAGCGCGGCATGATCGCGACGATTTCGTCTTCGCGCCAGGCATGCACGGCGGTGTCCGGCGGCAGATCCTCGCCGACCGGCCCTTCGATCAACGCGATATCCACCGACCCGAGCGCGCTGACGATCTCGGTGGTATTGCCGTCCGCGGTATGCAGCGTCACGTCCGGATAACGGCGATGAAAGTCGGCGATCAGATACGGCAGCAGGTAGCTCGCCGGCGTGGTGCTCGCGCCGATCCGCAAGGTGCCCTGCTCTAGGCCGCGCAAAGCGTCGCGGTACGCGTGCGCCTGCCGCCAGGTGTCGCGCAGCCGCGTGGCGTAACTGGCGAGCTGCTCGCCCGCCGGTGTCAGGCGCACGCCGCGGCCGTCGCGCTGATAGAGCGGCTCGCCGAACTCGTCCTGCAACTGCCGCAACTGGCCGGACACGGCCGGCTGCGACAGATGCAGCGCCACAGCCGCCCGGCTGATATTGCGATGCTCGGCGACAGCGGCAAACGTTATAAGTTGGTCCGGGGTCATGACAGGCCAAGTATCGGGTGAGATGATATTTCACATTCTAAATGATGATTTTTCATATCGATATATCTACTTTAGGATTAGCCCATCGAATCCCCGTCAGTCACAGAAAAAGGGCTGCACCATGTCTACCGCTCATCTCACCGCTTCCAGTACGACGCCTGCCGAGTCCTCCGCCCGGGGCCAACTCAACGGCATTCTATTCGTCGCGCTGTTCGCCGCCGCCGTCACCCGGATCGCCGAGATTCCCGCTATTGCCGGATTGGGCCTGAGCCCGCTGATCGTCGGCATCGTGGCGGGCGCCATTTACGGCAACGCGCTGCGCGACGGCATGCCCGCCAGTTGGGCGGCGGGCGTCAACTTTTCGGCGCGCAAGCTGCTGCGCATCGCAGTCGCGTTCTTCGGGCTGCGCGTCAGCCTGCAGGAAATCGCTCAGGTCGGCGTGCCCGGCCTCGCGGAATCCGTGCTGATCGTGGTGAGCACGCTCGTGATCGGCACGTGGGCGGGCATGAAGATCATGAAGCTCGACCGCGACACGGCCTTGCTGACCGCCGCGGGCAGCGCGATCTGCGGCGCCGCCGCCGTGCTCGCCTTCGAATCGACGCTGCAATCGAAGCCGCACAAGAGCGCAATGGCCGTGGGCAGCGTGGTGCTGTTCGGCACGCTTTCGATGTTCCTGTACCCGGTTCTGTTCAAGGCAGGCTGGCTGCATCTGGACACGGTCGGCGCTGGCCTCTTTTTCGGCGGCACGATCCATGAAGTGGCGCAGGTAGTCGGCGCGGCCAGCAACGTGAGCCCGGAAGCGACGCACATTGCCACCATCGTCAAGATGACCCGCGTGATGCTGCTGGTGCCGGTGCTGCTCGTGGTAGGCATGTGGGTGAACCGCTCCGCGCGCCGCAGCGCCGCTTCGGCCAGTACGCAAGACGGCGTCCACAGCCACGCACCGCGCAAACTGGCGATTCCCTGGTTCGCGCTCGGCTTCCTCGCCTTCGTCGTGATCAACTCGTTGCATGTGCTGCCGCAAGCCGCGACCAGCACGCTCAACACGCTGGACACCTTCGCGCTGACCATGGCCATGACCGCGCTCGGCATCGAAACACGCATTTCGCAGATCCGTCAGGCCGGCCCCCGTGCACTGACCACCGGCTTCATTCTGTATGTGTGGCTGATTGCCGGCGGACTGGGTATTACATGGACTGTCCAGCGCCTGTTCGGCTAAGCCGCCCTCGCCTGCAGACCCACCCCGCCGCGCGCGGGGTTTTGCGCATTCCGGAGACCCATCCGGGCCGCCCGCGCGGCATACTGGTTGCTGACGTCGTCAGCTCATGCAGTGCGCTCAGGCGCCCTGTCAATGCAACCGGAATGAGGATCGATCGATGAGTCTGGAACTTTACTATTGGGACGGCCTGCAGGGCCGCGGCGAATTCGTGCGGCTCGCGCTGGAAGAAGCCGGCGCCGACTACGTGGAAGTGGCACGCGGCGAACCGTCGAAAGGTCTCGGCACGAAGGCGATGATGTCGGTGATGAAGAGCAAGGACGAGCCGTATCCGCCGTTTGCGCCGCCGTTTCTGAAAGACGGCGATCTGGTGATCTCGCAGACCGCCAACATCCTGCTCTATCTCGGCCCGAGGCTGAATCTCGCGCCCACGGTGGACAGCCTGCGGTATGTCGCCAACGGCCTGCAACTGACGATTGCCGACCTCGTCACCGAAGCCCACGACACCCACCACCCGCTCGCCAGCTCGCTTTATTACGAAGATCAGAAAGACGCCGCCAAAGTGCGCGCGCACGACTTCATCGACAACCGCATTCCGAAGTTCATGTCGTACTTCGAGCGCGTACTCAAGCAGAATCCGGCCGGCGACCAATTCATGGTGGGCGACACGCTCACTTACGTCGACCTGTCCATGTTCCAGCTTATCGACGGCTTGCTGTACGCGTTTCCACGCGCGCTCAAACGTTTCGGCGAGCACTACCCGCGGCTCGCCGCGCTGCACGACAGGGTGATCGGGCGGCCGAACATCGCCGCGTATCTGCAGTCCGAGCGGCGCATCGAACATAACGAGGCCTGCATCTTCCGGCACTACCCGGAACTCGACAAGGCGGCCACTTGACCGGTGCCGTTTTCCTTCGTTCGCTCACCGCATCGCGCCCGCCGTTTCAGGCGGGCGCGATGCTGTTGCAGTGCGCGTTCTTCAACCCGTTCTCACGCCCCGTACCGCCGACGTGCTTTCATTCCTGCTGAAGCTGCGCACCCGCGCACAAGATCTGTTCCGCCTCTCCGAAGCCCACACGATGCTGGTCTGGTCGGTCGTGGTCGGCGTTGCGGGCGCCTTCGCCACGATCGCCTTTCGCGAGGGCATCGCGCTGCTGCAATTCGCGGTGGTCGGCAAGGCGGGGAGCTTCGTCGAAATGGCGCGCAGCCTGCCTTGGACCGTGCGGATCTGGCTGCCCGCGGCAGGCGGCCTGATCGCCGGCTTCTTTCTGCTGATCGCGCGGCGTTACGAGGACAAGGGCAACCACGTCGACTACATGGAAGCGGTCGCGATCGGCGACGGCGTCGTGCCGGTCAAGCTGAGCTTGTGGCGCAGCGTGTCGTCGCTGTTCACGATTTCGAGCGGCGGCTCGATCGGCCGCGAAGGTCCGATGGTGCAACTGGCGGCGCTGGCCGCGTCGCTGATCGGACGCTGGGTGCATTTCGACCCGTCGCGGCTGCGTCTGCTGGTGGCGTGCGGCGCGGCGGCCGGTATCACCTCCGCGTACAGCGCGCCGATTGCGGGCGCGTTTTTCGTCACCGAGATCGTGCTCGGCTCGATTGCGATGGAAAGCTTCGGGCCCGTGGTGGTGTCGGCCGTGGTGGCCAACATCACGATGCGCGAATTCGCCGGCTACAGACCGCCGTACGAGATGCCGGTGTTTCCGCCGGTGGCCGGTCTCGAGGTGCTGCTGTTCGTCGCGCTCGGCTTGCTGTGCGGCGCGGCCGCCCCGCAGTTTCTGCGGCTGCTCGACGTATCGAAGAAAAGCTTTCGCAAGCTGCCGGTGCCGCTGCCCGTGAGGCTCGCGCTCGGCGGTCTGGTGGTCGGCATTCTGTCGGTCCGCACGCCCGAGGTGTGGGGCAACGGCTATAGCGTCGTCAACTCGATTCTGCACTCGCCGTGGACCTGGACCGCGCTCGTCCTCGTGCTGGTGTTCAAGCTCGTCGCCACCGCGGCCACTTCGGGCTCCGGCGCGGTAGGCGGGGTGTTCACGCCGACGCTCTTCGTCGGCGCGGTGGTCGGCTCGCTGTTCGGCCAGGGCATGCACGCGCTGTGGCCGCACGGCACCTCGGCGCCGTTCGCGTATGCGATGGTCGGCATGGGCGCGTTTCTGGCGGGCGCCACCCAGGCGCCGCTGATGGCGATCCTGATGATCTTCGAGATGACGCTCAGCTATCAGGTCGTGCTGCCGCTGATGCTCTCGTGCGTGGTCGCCTATTTCGTGTCGCGCGCAATCGGCAAGACGTCCATGTATGAAATCACCTTGCGCCGCAATCACCAGGAACAGGAACGCTCGCGTCTGCGCGCCACGCAGATGCGCGAGCTGATCCGTCCCGCGGAAACCGTCGTGCCGCCCAATGCGACCGTGCACGACATGACGCGCGTGTTCCTCGAATATCCGGTGAAGTATCTCTACGTGGCCAACGAGTCCGGCGCGTTTCTCGGCGTGGTCGCGCTCAAGGACATCACCTCCGACCTGCTCGACGGGCGCGACACTTCCACGAAGACAGCGGCGGACTATCTGCAGCCGCATTTCGACGTGCTCACGCCGGACATGCCGCTCGGCGTGGCATTGCAGCACTTCCTCGCATTTCAGGGCGAGCGCCTGCCGGTGGTCGAAAGCGCGGCGCATCCCACGCTCGCCGGCGTGGTCTATAAAACCTCGTTGCTCGACGCCTACTTCCGCATGAATCCGACGCGTTAAGCGCCGCGCACACAATCTGCTTTCAGCGCGCGCCCGCAGTCCGCTTGCGGCCCGTGCAAAGCACGGCAAATTCTCTACAATGGACAGAGCGCTGCGGCGAACGCCGGCAGCGCGCGTTACGCCAGAACGGGCGCACCGAGATGCCCGTCCTTCGATCGGAGCGAAGATGAGCGAACCGTCCCTCGATGCCGTGCGCCGCGACCAGGCGGGCTGGATTTTCCTGCATATCGAAGGCGAACCCTACGACCGCGGCGAGCAGCACGGCCAGTTGCTCGCCACGGAAATCCAGAACGCGATCCGCACCGCCCGCTACCTCGCGAAGTGGGACACCGGCGAAGACTTCGACACCTTCGTCGACGCCGCAGTCGCCCAGTTCACCAACAAACTCGACACCGAATTCGCCGACGAAATCCAGGGCATTGCCGACGGCGCGAGGCTGCCGTTCGCCGAAGTGCTGGCCTGGAACGGCTACATGGATCTGCTGCAAAGCTGGTGGCCCACCCACGCGGCGCAGCAGCAGCCGAGCCTCGGCCTGAAACCGTGGCGCGGACGGCGCGGGCACCACTGCAGCGCGTTCATCGCCACCGGCCGCGCAACCCGCGACGGCCGCATCGTGATGGCGCACAACTCGTGGGACCGCTACGCGGCCGGGGACGCATTCAATGTCGTCTTCGACATCGTGCCCGACCGCGGCAACCGCATCCTCATGCAAGGCTTGCCCGGCTGCATTTCCAGTCTTACCGATTTCTGGGTCACCGCCGCCGGGCTGATGGTGACGGAAACCACCATCTCCAATTTTGTCGGCTATAACGCGGCGGGCGCGCCCGAGTTCTATCGCTCGCGGCGGGCGTCGCAGTACGCGAACAGCATCGGCGAATGGTGCGAAATGTTCGCGGTCGCCAATAACGGCGGCTACGCGAATAGCTGGCTGCTCGGCGACGCCAAGACCGGCGAGATCGCGCGCTACGAACTGGGCCTGCACTTCTCCGGTTTCGAAAGCACCCGGGACGGCTTCTACAGCGGCTACAACACCGCGACCGATCTGAAGATCCGTAATCAGGAATGCCTCGGCGAAGGCGAAGACTATACGGACGTGCGCAAGAATGGCGCGCGGCGCCTGCGCTTCATGCAACTGGAAGAAATGCATCGCGGCAAGATCGACGTGGAACTCGCGAAGGAGATGATCGCCGACCATCACGACGTCTATCTCGACCGCAACGACAACCCGTGCTCGCGCACCATCTGCGGGCATCTGGAACTGGACGATGCGCGCTTTGGCGGTACGGATCACGGACCGTTCAATCCGTGGGGCGCCAACGACGGCAAAGTGGTCGACAGCGAAATGGCGCGCGAGATGGCGTTCAGCGCGCGCTGGGGCCATCCGTGCGGGCGGCCGTTCGACGCACAGGCGTTCATGAAGCGGCATCCGCAGTGGAACTGGCTGAACGGCTATATGCGCGACCGGCCCTCGTGGCCGTGGACACGCTTCGAAGTACTGCGTTAGAAGCCGCGCCTGCCACGCTGCAACATGAGCGCCGCACGACCGTTCGCGACGGCGCTGCTGCGTTGTTGGCTCGTTTCTGCCATCATCTGAAATCGACAATACGGTTTTGTCGCAAACATGCGTGCGCTGCAAAATTTGCCATCTAAGATGGAAAGACGCGCGTACGCCGCGCGCAACGCCGCGTGTAGCATCTGCCGTCCTTTCGACGCGGGGACGGCACAGCGCTTGCTCTACTGTCAGCGCCGCATGAGTTTAGGAGGTCGGGTGATGAAAACCTCGACGCTGTTGATCATGGTGACGCTGTCAGCCTCGTGTTTTGCCGCGCCGGTTCGCACCGCGCCGGACAGCACGAGCGCAAGTAGCCTCGCCGAACGCGCCAACGCCGCACCCGTCGCCCCCGCGGCGCCGGATGTCGCCGCCACGGACGACAATCGTCCGCAACAGTGGCAACATATCGCGTTGCCCAAGTCGCGACATCTGGATCGAAGCTTCATGGGGCAGAACGAGCATTTGCAGACCTGACGCCGCGTGCAGACGTGCGTGCCAGGGTGGTAGGTGCGAAAGTTTCTGCGGAATGAAGCCGCGGCGGGGGCGAGAGCGGATCTACGCTGCCGGATGGCATTCTGCTTTCGGTAGTATCGCGTGAGCCGCTGCAGCCTCGCCCCCTTGGCCAGCAACGGCAACCGTCACGTCCAACCGTATCAACAGGAGCGTTTGCATGACCGCATCGGCCATTCCCGGCGAATCAATTGATCTGCAGATCGCCGATCTTCTGGGCGAAGTCCAGTTTCCAACCAATAAAGATGCACTCGTCGACGCCGCGCGCGAAGCCGGTGCGAGCAACGAGGTGCTGTCGATGCTCGACGGTTTGCCGGAACAGGATTACGCCGATGTGAGCTCGGTGACGCGTCTGGTCAGCGGAAACTACAGTCCGGGGTTGAGCGGTTGAGCGGCTAAGGGGCTGCGTGGAAGAGGAAGAGCGCCGGTCTTGTCGCCGGTTCGTTCGTGTGTGCTTGTGCTTGCATCGTGACACTCGCGCTTTTGCGGCGCGTCGCAGCCAGCAGACCCCTCCACGCGATTTTCCTCGCGCGCCGCGTGCCAGAACTAGAACGGTGACGAAGCCGCGATCCGCGCGCGCGCGGCCTTATGCGCAGGGCGCGCCGTGTCCGCGGACAGCGCCGGTGTCGGGAGGCCTTTCGCACCCGCCGCCATCTCCACCCTATCCACCTTATCCGCCACGGCACGCACAGGCGTCATCGTGCGCGGATCGCGCGGTTGCTGACCCGGCTGCTGGAAATGCTCGACCAGATGGTCGATGAAAGTCCGCACTTTTGCCGGCAGATGCAGGCGGCTCGGATAGGCAATGGTGATTTCGATCTGCGGCAAACGGTAGTTGGAAAGCAGCGGCACGAGCCGCCCGGACGCCAGATCGCGACCGATCAGATAGCTCGGCAGAATCGCCACGCCCATGCCCAGCAGCGCGAATTGCCTGAGCATCTCCGCGTTGTTCGCCACGATCGCGTTCGTAGGACGCACACGCACTTCGCCGTCCGGGCCGGTGAAGACGCGCTCCTCGCCACCCTGCTCGGCCGGCCGGCTCAGGCACGGATGCGCCAGCAGATGCTCGGGCCGAGTCGGCGTGCCGTGCTGTGCCAGATAAGCGGGCGTCGCGCAAACCGTCATATAGCCCGTGGTCAGCCGCCGCGTGACGATGCTCGCGCCGCGCATGTGCCGTGCAACGAGAATGCCGACATCGAAGCCCTCTTCCACCAGATCGACATGCCGATCCGCGAGCGTGACGTCGGGCACGACATCCGGATACCGCGCGGCATAAGACTGCACCACCGGCGCGAGACTATGCAGCCCGAACACCACGGGCGCGACGATCCGCAAGGTGCCGACCGGCTCGTGATTGCGCGCCACCACCATCTGCTCCACGCCTTCCAGGTCGTCGAGAATGTGGCGCACGCGCTCTAGATAGGTGGTGCCGGATTCGGTCAGCGACAGGCGGCGCGTGGTGCGATTGAGCAGACGCGTGCCGAGGCGCGCTTCCAGATCGGCGACGTGGCGCGTGACGACCGCGGTGGAAAGATCCAGCGCGCCCGCCGCGCCGACGAAACTACCGAGGTCGGCCACTTTGACGAATACGCGCATCGACTGCAATTGGTTCATGGGACGACTCCTGCCGCGGTAAAGCCGGGCCGGCGCAGCCCTCGCGCCTATGTCGACCCGGGCGACAAGGCGCGCGCGGGTTTGCCCAACGCTTCCGATTGTATCGACCCGATCATGTCCCAACCCTGACCTGGACATGACAATCCGGACAGATTGCCGAGGCGCTCGCGCACAGTTTGGGAAGGTTTATTGCGAGGTTCCCGAGAGGTTTATTGCGGATTTTGACTAGGTATAAACCCTAGGATGCTGGTATCATAGCGCCCGAAAGGAAATCAATCGCTATGACACATCGTTTTCAGCTTTTCGAAAAAATCGCGTTCTCGCTGGTGTGCTGGTCCGCTGCGGCCTGCTCGGCTTTCATCGCGTACGAACGTTGCCCGGACATCAAGGTGATCCTGCACGTGGGCGAAGAAGTCCTGCGCTACAGCGGGCAGTATTCGTTCGCTTGCGCCACGCCGGTGGCCGACGCCTGCACGCAATTGCCGGCCGACTGATCCAGCGCTTTACGCTTCGCGTCCGAACACCACGCGCGCGAAAAATCCCGCCAGCACCTTTTCAGCCATCTCCGCCGGCACGTTCTGCGGGTCGACCGTGTAGAAAAACTGCACGCCGTCGCACAACCCCATCAAGCCGATCGCCAGCGTCTCTGGCGGCATCGGCATCGGCGTGCCCACGCGCGCCGAAAACTCGCGAATGTACGCGCTCAACTGCTCGAGCTTCTCGTGCATGAACGCGTTAAAGCGCATCCGGAAACGGCCGTCGCGCACCGCGAGCAGCTTCGCCTCCACCCACAGCAGGAAACACTTGTTCTCGCGATGCAGGTTGCTGTAATAGCGCAGCACCCGCTCTTCCATTTCTTCACGCGATGCCGCGTTCGCGAAGATCGCCTGCAATCCCGCCTGCATGACCTCGTGGTCGCGCCGCAGTAGTTCGAGAAACAGTTCGCTCTTGCTACGGAAGTTCGAGTAGAACGCTCCGCGCGTATAACCCGCTGCCGCCGCGATGTCTTCGACACTCGCCGCGACAAAACCTTTCTTCATAAAAATGGCTTGCGCAGCATCGAGCAGACGCTCCCGCGTCTGGTCTTTGCTCTGCTCGCGTGTCAGTCGTTGCCGTTTCATGGGCGCAAGTCTAGCACTGAAAAGAATTCGAATTCACCCCAACATTCAAATACAGGTGTGTATTAGAATGCAAATCGTCATTCGAAGTCAGATGCGTATGCCAATTGCATGATTGGCCGTCGTGTCTTCGCTGGCGGGCCGCTGCGGCTTGCCGTGTTCGTTCGCTGTCTCCAGTTGGGGTAAATGTGAAGCGTCCCGGTCTCCCCGCATCGCCCGCGATGCGTCCGCAGTTTCATCGGTATTGTCATCCCGCGCGCGCACGCTGGGCTGCATTCGTGCTGGTTCTCGCCGGCGTCGTCACGCTCGCCGCGTGTTCGAAGAAGGAAGCGGCGGCGCCCGAACCGCGCCCGGTAGTCGCAGTCGCCGTGCATGCGGACGGCAGCGCGACGCAGGCGGCCTCGCTGCCCGGCGAAGTTCAGGCTCGCTATTCGACGCCGCTGTCGTTTCGCGTCGGCGGCAAGATCATTGAGCGGCGGGTGCGGCTCGGCGATGTGGTGAAGAACGGGCAGATCGTCGCCCGGCTCGATCCGGCGGACGCGCAGAAGAACGCCGCGAGCGCGCAAGCGCAACTCGCCGCCGCCCAGCACGCCTTAGTGTATGCGAAGCAGCAGCTCGATCGCGATCAGGCGCAGGCCAAAGAAAACCTGATTGCTCCCGCGCAACTCGAACAGACCACGAACGCGTACGCGTCCGCGGTTGCGCAGCGCGATCAGGCCGCGCAGCAGGCAGCGTTGTCGAAAGACCAGTTGCAATACACTACGCTCGCCGCCGATCACGCCGGCGTCATCACCGCCGAACAGGCCGACACCGGCCAGAACGTCTCCGCGGGCCAGGCCGTCTACAACCTCGCCTGGAGCGGCGACATCGACGTGGTGTGCGACGTGCCGGAGAACGCGCTCGCCGCGCTCTCGGTCGGGCAAACCGCCAGCGTCACGCTCGCCGCGCTGCCGGGGCGCAAGTTCGCCGCGCGCGTGCGCGAACTCTCGCCCGCTGCCGACCCGCAAAGCCGCACCTATCGCGCCAAACTCACGCTCGACAATCCCGGCCCGGACGTGCGCCTCGGCATGACCGCGGATATCGAACTCGCCACGCAAGCCAGCGCTTCGGCCGGTCAGCATGGTTTGTTCACCGTGCCCGCCACGGCGCTGTTCCACGACGGCACGCAGCCCGCCGTGTGGATCGTGCGCGCCGCGGACAACGCGCTGGAACTGCGCCGTGTGACGGTCACGCGCTATAACGAACGCACCATCGTGATCGGCCAGGGCCTCAAGGACGGCGAACGCGTCGTGCTGCAAGGCGTGCATACGGTGACCGCCGGCGAAAAAGTCCGTGCGATTGCGCCGCTGCATCCCGAGGACTTCGCTTCATGAGCACCACGCATGAAGAGGGACGCTTCAACCTGTCCGCATGGGCGTTGCGCCACCAGGCGCTGGTCGTTTTCCTGATCGCGCTCGCGACCGCCTTCGGCATCCTCGCCTACACGCGGCTCGCGCAATCCGAAGACCCGCCCTTCACGTTCCGCGTGATGGTGATCCGCACCTTCTGGCCAGGCGCCACCGCGCGCCAGGTGCAGGAACAGGTGACGGACCGCATCGGCCGCAAATTGCAGGAAACGCCCGCCATCGATTTCGTGCGCAGCTACTCGCGCCCCGGCGAGTCGCTGATGTTCTTCTCGATGAAAGACTCGGCGCCGGTCAAGGACGTGCCCGAAACCTGGTATCAGGTGCGCAAGAAAGTCGGGGACATCGCGGCGACGTTGCCACAAGGCATTCAGGGCCCGTTCTTCAACGACGAATTCGGCGACGTCTACACCAACATCTACACACTCGAAGGCGACGGCTTCTCCGCCGCGCAACTGCACGACTACGCGGACCAGTTGCGCACCGTGCTGCTGCGCGTGCCGGGCGTCGGCAAGGTCGATTATTTCGGCGATCCGGATCAGCACATCTACATCGAGATCGCGAATACGCAACTCACGCGTCTCGGCATCTCGCCGCAGCAACTCGGCCAGGCGATCAATTCGCAGAACAGCGTCTCGCAGGCGGGCACGCTGACCACCACCGACGACCGCGTGTTCGTGCGCCCCACCGGCCAGTTCAAGGACGTCAACGCGCTCGCCGACACGCTGATCCGCATCAACAACCGCTCGTTCCGTCTCGGCGACATCGCCACGATCAAACGCGGCTACGACGACCCGGTCGCCACGCAAATGCGCTCGGGCGGCAAGGCGGTGCTCGGTATCGGCGTGACCATGCAGCCGGGCGGCGACGTGATCCGTCTCGGCAAGGCGCTCGATCAGCAAATGGCTCAGTTGCGCCGCGCACTGCCCGTCGGCCTGCAACTCGTCGAGGTGTCGAGCATGCCGACCGCCGTCGCGCATTCGGTCGACGACTTTCTCGAAGCCGTCGCCGAAGCGGTGGCGATCGTGCTGGTGGTGAGCCTCGTTTCGCTCGGCGTGCGCACCGGCATGGTGGTCGTGATTTCGATCCCGGTGGTGCTCGCCGTCACGGCGCTGTGCATGTATCTGTTCGACATCGGCTTGCACAAGGTGTCGCTCGGCACGCTGGTGCTCGCGTTGGGGCTGCTCGTCGACGACGCGATCATCGCGGTAGAGATGATGTCGGTGAAGCTGGAACAAGGCTGGAACCGCACGCGCGCGGCAGCCTATGCGTACACCAGCACCGCGTTTCCGATGCTCACCGGCACCCTCGTCACCGTCTCCGGTTTTTTGCCGATCGCATTGGCCAAGTCGAGCACCGGCGAATACACGCGCTCCATTTTCGAAGTGTCGGCGATCGCGCTGATCGCCTCGTGGCTCGCCGCCGTGGTGCTGATTCCGCTGCTCGGCTATCACCTGCTGCCCGAGCGCAAACGCGAGGCGCACGAGACACATCTGCCCGACGATCACGAGCACGACATCTACGACACGCGTTTCTACCGGCGCCTGCGCGGCTGGATCGGCTGGTGCATCGAGCGGCGCTTCGTCGTGCTGGCGATCACAGTCGTACTCTTCGTGCTGGCCATGGCGGGTTTCACGCTGGTGCCGCAGCAGTTCTTCCCGAGCTCGGACCGCCCCGAGTTGCTGGTGGATGTGCGCCTGCCCGAAGGCGCCTCATTCGAAGCCACATTGCGTGAGGCCACGCGGCTCGAAAAAACACTAGTGGGCCGTCCGGAAATCGATCATACGGTCGACTTCGTCGGCACCGGCGCGCCGCGTTTCTATTTGCCTCTCGATCAGCAATTGCCGCAACCCAATTTCGCGCAGTTCGTGATCACGGCGAAGTCGGTAAAGGATCGCGAAAAGCTCGCGCAGTGGCTCGAACCGCAATTGCGCGACCACTTTCCGGCGATCCGCACGCGCCTGTCGCGCCTCGAGAACGGACCGCCCGTCGGCTATCCCGTGCAGTTCCGCGTAAGCGGCGACGACATCGCCACCGTGCGCTCGATCGCCGAGCGCGTCGCCGCGACCCTGCGCGCGGACCACGGCACGCGCAACGTCCAGTTCGATTGGGACGAACCCGCCGAGCGCTCGGTGCGCTTCGAAGTCGATCAGAAAAAAGCGCGCGAACTCGGCGTGAGCTCCGAAGACATTTCGAGCTTCCTCGCGATGACGCTCTCCGGCTACACCGTCACGCAGTACCGCGAACGCGACAAGCTGATCAGCGTCGATCTGCGCGCGCCCAAAGCGGAACGCGTGGATCCCGCGCAGCTCGTCACGCTGGCCATGCCAACGCCGAACGGTCCCGTGCCGCTGGGCACGCTCGGCCATTTGCGCAACGACCTCGAATACGGCGTGATCTGGGAACGCGACCGTCAGCCGACCATCACCGTGCAGTCCGACGTCGCGCCGGGCGCGCAAGGCATCGACGTCACGCATGCGGTGGACAAGGCGCTGAGTCAGATTCGCGCTACTCTGCCGGTCGGCTACCGGATCGAAATTGGCGGCTCGGTCGAGGAAAGCGGCAAAGGCCAGACGTCGATCAATGCGCAGATGCCGATCATGATCATTGCCGTGCTGACGCTGCTGATGATTCAGCTGCAAAGTTTCGCGCGCGTGCTGATGGTCGTGCTGACCGCGCCGCTCGGGCTGATCGGCGTCGTGCTCACGCTGCTGCTGTTCGGCCAGCCGTTCGGCTTTGTCGCCATGCTCGGCGTGATCGCGATGTTCGGCATCATCATGCGCAACTCGGTGATTCTGGTCGATCAGATCGAACAGGACATCGCCTCCGGGCATAAGCGTTTCGATGCGATCGTCGGCGCGACCGTGCGGCGTTTCCGTCCGATCACGCTGACAGCCGCCGCCGCCGTGCTCGCGTTGATTCCATTGTTGCGCTCGAACTTCTTCGGCCCGATGGCGACTGCGCTGATGGGCGGCATTACGAGCGCAACCATCCTCACGCTGTTCTATCTGCCCGCGCTGTACGCCACGTCGTTCCGCGTGCGTGCCGATGAACGCGAGCCGCAGACGCCCTCCGCGTCCGGCACGACGCATACGGGGAATTGAGTATGACCACGCCCACGTTCTTCCGATATTCGCGCCTCGCCGCGCTCACTGGCGTGGCATGCGCGCTCGCCGCCTGCTCGTTCGGACCGAGCGGCGAGCCGCCCGCGATGCCGCAGCCGGCGCACTACGGCGCCGCAGCGCAACCGACGCAAACCGTGCCCGCGCAAGGCGTCACGCAGCAGTTCGTGGTCGGCGCGAAGCCGGTGCCCGAATGGTGGAAGCTTTATCAATCGGACACGCTGAACGCTTTGGTCGACGAAGGCCTGCGCAACAGTCCGACGCTCGCCGCGACCGACAAAAGCCTCGCCGCCGCGCGCGAGCAGTTGCGCGCGCAGATCGGCAGCTCGATGCTGCCGACCATCGACGCCGGCGGCCAGGCGACCCGCAATCGCGCGCTGGCGATCCCCGAGATCGGACCCAACACGTTTCTGTACAACGTCTTCGTCGGTCAATTGCAGGCGCATTACACCTTCGACCTGTTCGGCGCCGCGCGTCTCGCCGATGCCGCGCTCGCCGCGCGCGTCGACGTTCAGGCCTATCAGTTCGACGCCGCGCGCCGCGCGCTGGCCGCCAATGTCGTGACGGCCGCGATCACCAGCGCCGCGCTGCATGCTCAGATCGAGACGACCGAACGGCTCGTGACCATCGCCAACGATCAGGCGCGCGACACGCAGCGGCGGTACGTGCTGGGCGCGGTCTCGCATGCCGATCAGTTGAGCGCGCAACAGAGCGCGGCGAGTCTGTCGGCGAGCTTGCCGGGTTTGAAGCAGCAGTGGCTGAGCACGCGCCACGCGTTGGCGGTGCTGCTCGGCAGAACACCTGATGCGGCGCCGGACGATCTCGAGCTTGCGCAATTGCATGTGCCTGAGCAGGTACCGGTGGTGGTGCCTTCGGAGCTGCTGCGTTCCCGGCCCGACATTCAGGCCGCCGACGCCGCGCTGAAGGCCGCAGCGGCCGACGTCGGGGTCGCCACGGCGCAGATGTTCCCGAGTCTGTCGTTGAGCGCGTCGATGGGACAAGGCGGGTTTAGCTGGCCGGTCGCGCTCTCGGGCGCGGGCGCGATCTGGAGCATCGGAGCGTCGCTGTCGCAGCCGCTGTTTCATGGCGGCGCCCTGTTCGCGCAACGGCGTGCGGCGGTCGATACCTACGACGCCACGGTCTCGCAGTACAAACAAACGGTGCTGGCCGCGTTCCAGAACGTCGCCGACACGTTGGCCGCGCTCGAACACGACTCGCAAGCGCTGGACGCCGCGAATATTGCGGCGCGCTCGGCGCAAGGCGTCTTCGATGAAACCTCCGGACGCTACCGGCTGGGCGCGCTGCCTGTTGCGTCGACCCGCTCGAGCGAGCAGCAGTTTCGCAACGCGCAGCTCGACGAGATCCGCTATACGAGCGCGCGGCTGACGGACACCGCGGCGTTGTTCCAGGCCATGGGGAATCCGCCGATTGAGACGGGGGTGGGTGGGGCTTCGGCGGCGGCTTCGGCTTCGGCTTCGGCGGCGAGCGCGCGGAGCGCGGGGATTGCCGAGTAGCTAAACCTAGGATTCCATACGGATGGTCAGGAAGTTATCCCCACTTTTTTGCACAAGTCCGTGGATAAGTCTCTCCCCACGGCGTTGAACCTCATGCCATAAGCCTTTGCGGGCGATGTGAGGGAACATCGAGCATCCCCCTCAGACCGCCAAACATCGTTCCCCGACGTTTCCCCTCAATGGGATAGGGCCGACAAAGAAGACATGTGTTTTGCAAACCATTCAAGCCAACGGCGATACCGGTGCCTTTTAGAGAAGCCACTTATTGAAGCCGAAAGCTGACGGGTTGGTTATGCACGCTGCGCTGCACACACGATGGGGAACGTTAGGAACCTTCCCCACGACGCGCGATGATAGGGCTACAGCTCCCAGCGCTGCCCGTCTTTCGTGAGCAGCAAGGGCGCACAGCAGCACGCGTCTTCAAGCACTGGTATGTTATTGAACCAGCACCCGTCGTACGACGCCCTTATGCCGCATACGCAGTTCATTGCATAACTTGCGCTTGCGCTCAGGATGAAGAACCCTCTCCACAGGTTCCTCGCCCCGATGCTCTTTCAGGTACCGGCAAAGCCCATCCGCGATAAGGAACGGGCGCTGATGCCTGGCCGGCAACTCAACGCCATAAATCACACTCCCATGATTTCTGCCAGGTTCACGCTGCCGCTGCTGCGGGGGCGCTTCTAACTGCCTTCAGCACATGCTTGCGTGCCTGCCAGAAATCGTAGTCGAGCTGCATTCCGAGCCACAAGTCAGTCCGACCACTTCGCTATTACGTCACACAACAGCCGGTGACGCCGAGGTGACGCCACCGATGTCCCTTCGAAGCGCTATCAATCTTCTGAAAGCTTGTCTAACGGGTTTTCCGTGAACGTCATGTACTGCTTGAGATCAGGTTGGCCCATTGACAAAAGTTTGACGATCCCGCCGCCGAACCTGCGCACGAATTCGTCATCAATCCTGAAGTTGAACTCGTCCAGTAAAACGGGTATTTCACTTGCCCCCTTCAAAGCTGAAGACAGCCTTTCAGGCATGACGCACTGCAAGATCAACTGTTGGCGATTCTCGTCGTACGTCACCACTATTGAACACGGCAGAAATTCAGTCATTTAATACCCCCGGCACTCTTGATAATCGTTCCACGCATTCTGCTTGCAAAGCGCTTTCCCTCTTTCGCCGCCCATAACGTAGGCGAAGTTATCGCACCGCTGCAGCTCCACCTCATATTTGGCATGGCAGTATGTTTCACGCCACTCGTTATCCCCACTGCTGCCACATTTAACCATTCCGCCATCACCACCACCAGCCCCAAAGAGCGCGCTGTAGAGCGTCGATCTTTTCGCTGAGCTGGTCACATCGGGTACGAGGACAGGATAAGGGACTTGCGCCTGATCACTCAGCATCACCTCCGTTGTCTCGCCCCATGCCGGAACTATTGCGCTCAGCTCACTACCAAAAAGTTTCCCCACCGGCTCGGCTTTCCACGGCATGTAGCACTCAACGCACATGCTTGGCACGAAGGGCCGGGTATCTGTCTGGAGTCCAGTGAGATTAGCAGGCGGCGCGACCGGCTCATTGCCCAGCTCCTAGTTGGTGAGCCACATTCCTAACTCAGCGTCGCTGATCGGCTGCCACCATGCGCCGTTAGTTGAGCCCTTAGCCAAATGTGACGAGACCAAGCCATTCGCGGCGTACTGGTAATCGACTGCCAGTACACGAGCAAGTCCGCCATTCAACGAACTTGCCGGTTCGTTATACTGAAAGGACTTTACGCGACCACGCTCGTCGCATCCAATGCTTGCCTGACCGCTATTACCCACTATCTGTGTCGCGCGGTTCTCTGCATCGCGACCGAGGGTTCGCATTGCCCAACCGGATACGGCGTCCCGCGTCGTCGCGATGTTGCCACGCGCATCATAGGTGTAGGTCCAGTCCTCAGTCTTCACACCATTCCGGACGACAGTGGCAGACACGAGACGGCCCGCCTGATCGTAGCGCGCCCCGACCGTCATCTGATCGCCCGCCGCAACCGCCTGCATTCCCTGTTCGCCCGTCGGGTCGGTTGTCTGCCACTCTGCGTAGCCGGTGACGTTACCTTGTGTGTCATAGACGAACGCCCTGATCTTGCCAGGCATCGCGACCAGATGCGGGCGCAGTGAACTGTTGTCGCTGTACTCCACGGTTGTTACCGTCTTGCTGCCTGCGACCGTTGCAACTGCTTTCGTTGGCCGGTTGGCGCCGTCCCACGTGTACTGTGTATTCCCGTCCGGCGTAGCTCTTTGCTTCAAGTTCCCTGCGGTATCCCAAGTGCGTGACACCGTGCCACCAGGTGTGACAATAGAGCCAGGGCGCGACGTGTCGCCAACACTAAAGGAATATGTGCTGTTGCCAGCCAGGTTGCCGACCGTGGTCGTGCCCGAGCCATACCTCAGTGAAACATTACGCGTCGTGTCAGGATGCGTGATCGAGATCGCACGTCCACTGGAATCGTAGGTCCATGTTGCGATCCTCGAGCCCGATTCGTCCTTGATGCCAGTCAATGCGTTTGGAAAGCGGACATCTTCGTACAGATACTGACGAACGTATCCAATTGGCGCGGTTACCGAAGCCAGATTACCTTTCGCATCGTACGCATAATGCGTGGCATTGCCCGAAGGAGGCACGACGCTCAAGATGCGGCCGCTACCGTCGTAGGTCAGACCAAGTGACCTTGCCCCTGTTTGACGAACCCCATAACCGAGGGAGTTATGCGGCCCTCGCCTTGTTGGGTGGGGCGGCCCCCGTGAAAACCGGACACGAGGAACGCTTAAACTTTGAGGTAGTCTTACGCCTATGTTTAAGCCCAGCTCTAACGTGGAACCCATTGAAGTTTTGACCCAGCCCGAACAGCGCCG
>NZ_JAMWXW010000041.1:0-63308 GCF_031570135.1 Paraburkholderia sp. USG1
AAGACGTCCTGACGCGACTGCCATCCCACCAGGCTAACGATATCGCAGCCTTGCTGCCCCATCGCTGGCAGCCAGCGGATCCTACCCGCTAGTTCAATTCGTTAAGATGGGTTTGCCGGCCGCTTACATATCACCGCGGCGGCCGAGTTGATAAAGCAGAGTTCCTTTTTTATTGGCGCGGATGGAGGGCTTATGCATATTGCTGCAGCTCTCGGAAAGCCTGGCGTTGCGATCTTCTGTCAAATCAAACCTGAGTGGCGACTCCATTCCCAATCGACGTTACGGACCGTTTTCGCTGAGCGGGATATCGACAGCGTTCCGATCGAAAGAATCGCCAGCGAGGTGATTGATTATTGTCGCGAGTTGCTGCGGTAAACGAGGCTGGAACGGACGGCGCGCTGGGGGCAAGTCCGCGGGACACCGCGCCGCCAAGGGCACGCACGAATCAGTTAGCGTGTACGCACGAAAAGTCTTCCCTGTAGCAGGTTACGATCTCCCAGCGGCGCTCGTAGAGCGTCCGTATAAAAACGCAGCGGAGACTTGACTCCGCAATGTTGGTCACCGATCCAACCTTTGGAGTGTAGTTCACGAGGCGCCTTTTTTACGCATGTGACAACACAAGCGGGCCTCGCCGCTGCGCGAAGAGACTCTCGCACGCACAATTCTTAGCCGACTTCCGTACTCATCGCCTTATAAGTCTAGGCCCATGGCTGGGTCGCTAAAACTCGGCCGTCCGGTCTCAATTCGCCCAGCGAACCGATGCTTAAAATCCCCAGCCACGAGCGTCAAGTCGTACCAATACCCTGTCGCGGCAACATGCCACGTCTGTTCCGCGCTAATGTCTGGCTCCGCCCGAAATTTCCTCGGACCGCCCTGCCGATAGGCGTTTTCAAACACCTCTATATCAGCCGGTTGCCTCCCTACGTTTAGAACAGTCAATTTAATCAACGGATCCGTCATTTCAGCCGCTATCCGAATATCCAATTCTGCACCGTCAATTGAATTCACATCGCCCTGAAAAACCCGAAGAAATCCATTTGGCGCATAAACCCAAAGATCATAGGCGCCATTATCAGTCTTCCTCGGGTTCCAATAATCGTCTACCAGACGCTTCCCTGTCTCAACAGTATAACGCCGAGGAATTTTATCGAGATGTTTTCGATCGTATAAGTGAAACACAACGCCTTGCCGCCCTGAATTGACAAATTCAAGGACAACATATCCGTCTGGTCCACGAATCTGGTTCACCGAAAGCTCATAGGGTAACGCACGGGAATATCGGGCACCGCGCTCCTGGAACAATCTGGCTGCGGTGGAAGGCGGAGCAACTGCGGGCAAAGCTGCCGATTTCGCCTCGACTGATAAAAAGTCAGACGCCTTCGGTATCACCGGCAACTTGGGATCGTTCGGGCTAACGAAGTCGAACGCAGACGTCAGGTCTCCGCACACAGCGCGGTGCCACGCGCTAATGCCCGGAATTGTCACGTCAAAGCGTTTTTCGAGAAACTGCCCCATCGAAGTATGGTCGAACACTTGGGAATTTACCCAGCCTCCCTTCGACCACGGAGACACAATGTACATGGGCACCCGAGGACCCAACCCCCATGGTCGCAATCGCCCGCTCGCAGTATCTCTAGGATCAAGATACTTCGGTTTATTGGCGTCGCAATACAGGCCGTCGACACTAATAGTCGATGCTCCGGCAAGGCTACCGTCCGGATTGTATGACGGTACTGCGGGAGGTGGTACGTGATCAAATAGTCCGTCGTTTTCATCAAACATCAAAAAGAACGCCGTCTTACTCCAGCTGTCCGAATCGGCGCTCAGGGCAGCAAGTATGCGTTCAATGAACGCTCCTCCACGGTATGGCGTCGATTTCGCCGGATGTTCTGAATGCTGCGGGTCAGGAAAAATCCAGCTTACCGACGGCAATGAGTTGTTCTGAACATCGTTAGCGAGTTCGTCGATGGAATGTAAATTCATTCCATTCTCGCAAATTGAAGTTCCGGCTTTGGCAGTACGGAAGCTTCTAAACGCCAAACAGCCATTCATCGCCCCCAGCCAGCCGTCATTTGGATCTTGATAGAACTTCCAACTTACGCCGGCTTCCTCAAGTACTTCTGGTATCGTTTTCCAGTTGAACGGATTGTCACTATAGGTGAAACCAGGTATTGGCCATTTGCCAACCGCGTCGCTACGATGGTTTAATATTTCAGCATTTGAATCGTCGCAGTTAACCCCCGCGCCCCTTACATCTGGATCGCAGTTTGAACCCGACATAAATGCAATTCTATTTACGGTAGTCCCCGCCTGCACAGAGCAATGATATGCATCGCACACCGCAAACGCATCAGCGAGTGCATATTGAAATGGCAACTCTTCTCGCGTGTAATACCCCATAGACGTGGACTTTTTGAATTTCGGCCAATAGCCAAAACTTCCCTGATTCCATACGGCTTGAGCATCAGGAAAAGTATGTGGCAGATTCGGAATAAAGGCAGCATTCATAACCCTCTTATCCAGCCTGAAGGGAAGAATCTCTCGAATGCCATCTGATTGATACCACACCGATTTTCCGCTTGCCAATGGTATTGGTGTCAGATCGCCGAAACCTCGTACTCTACGCATTGCACCAAAATAGTGGTCGAAAGAGCGATTTTCCTGCATCAATATTACCACGTGCTTAATATCTTTGATCGTGCCAGTTTGATTATTTGCCGGAAGCGAAAACACGCGCCGAATACTCTGCGGCACCGCACCAAGCGCAGCTCCGCCAGCCCCCACCATTAGCGAAATGAATTTACGCCGATTAATTTTTTTTACGCTGCCGCCCCCAAAAAAATCGAATCAAATTCGCCCCTTAAAAACGGCATTATGACTTTTTTAGCACAATCCGACAGATAGGCAAAAATTTAATTTTACGAGTCAAATAGCAGTCACATGGCGAACTTACTTTTCAATTCCGAAGAAAATTTCCAAAACAATCCGCATGATCAGCTCGTTGGTCCCAAATATTTTTATAAAATAAATATCACACCATCACGACGTACAGACACTATATTTTCCGCAACTCATTTACATAACGCATAAAATCATCGTAATTACGAATGTAGTCCGATTCGTTAAAAACGTCGGACGCAAGCACCAGACAAACCGAGCCCGCATCGAAATTTGCTTCGGCGGCCCAAACCATCGGAGGAATATGCAGGCCCCTCCAAGGCCGATTCAAGTGCACGCTTGTGCGATTCTCTCCGTCATCCAACTGAACGTCGAAACTGCCCGACAAGCAGACTAGGAATTGGTGCAAAGTCTTGTGCGCATGAGCTCCACGCCCCTCTTCGGTTGGCACATCGTACAAGAAGAAGACCCGTTTTATCTCAAACGGTACATGTTTTTCGCCTTCGATAAAGGTCAAATTGCCTCTTGGATCCGTCACTTTGGGCAAATCCAAGATCTTGCAGTCGTGTACAGATCTTTTAGCCATTTTTTGCCGCCGATCGATAAAAAATCAATCTCATAATGAGATACATAATAGGAAACATGAGCGCGGCAACAAAAATTGGGGCCACCTTTTCCCCAACACCTCCCAATTCCACTAGGACTGATAGCAAGCCGATTCCCAGAAAGTATTGCAAAGCAACAGCTAAGGGGTACGTCATAGCCGACTTAACACCTGGCTTTTCCTTGAAAACCCATAAAACGTTCATGAAGTAACCAAACAAAAGCCCAACAATAAATGATATCGTATAAGCCACGCGATACTCAAACACCCGCACCAGACCGTAGTAAATAAAGTACGTGAACGCCGTATTCACCCCGCCCGCCACAATGAAACGCATTCCAGAAAAATTAAAAAACCTCTTCAATAACAGTCTCCGGTCTCCGGTTTGTTTCATCAAAAATCCTCCAAAGATATTCACCAATCACGCCTAACATGAGGATCATCAATCCTTGAAGAAAGGTGATAAGGGCGACGATTGTCGGAAACCCTTGAACCGGGACATGGCCCAAAATCGCCCCAACTACCACACTGATTCCGTACAAAAAACTACCTAGTGATACGAGAGCACCAACTGCTGAGATCGCTCTGATTGGCGAGATAGAGAAGCCTAGAAAAACGTCAAGTAACGCGTTAACCTTTTTTGAGAACGTCCACCGCGACTTCCCATGCTCTCGCGCAGCTCGATGATATTTAATGACTTCAGGTGTGTATCCAAGCCAATACGCGAGAATCGGCGTAAAAACACTTTTTGAGCTATTTATCAGATGGGGCAGGAACGCCTTATCCATTAACGCCATATCGTATCCACCGATCGGAAAATCGCGTAACACAAATATGCGCAACAGCCTGTAATATATTTTCGAGTAAACTTTTGACAGCAAGGGGTCTTGGCGCGTCAAACGCTCACAGATCACAAATTTCGAACCTGCAAGCCATCGATCAACCATCTCAACGAGAAGACTTGGCGGGTCTTGCAAATCCGCAGCGACGATCATGAACGCGTCACCAGTTACGAATTTGAAACCAGTTTTAGAGCAATGCACCGCTCCAAAATTGCGGGTCAGCTTAATAAGCTTCACATCTGGGCGGAGCGCCTTGAATTCGAGTAAGCGGGTCAATGATCCATCTTTTGATCCATCGTCGACGAAAATCAATTCAAGCGCCACCGAGCGCTCAAAAAGCTTCTGTTCCAAAGCAAGCAGTTCGTCAAATAGCTTCGGCAGACTGCCTTCATTGAAATATACTGGAACGACAACCGAAAGTTTTTTCTCGTACATTACGCAAGATCCAACTCATAGAATTCATGGGCCACGCCGCCCCCGCCAAACTCTTGTTTGAAACGGTATAAACCATCGTTGAGTACCGCCCCGCCTTCTTCATTGCTGGTGCCGAAGTCAAAATAACGCACCCCTGCTTCCGCGGCCTCACGGATGGCGCTATCGAACACAGCATCAAGCGCCGACACTTGATAGCCGCGCTCACTGGACGCGATGTACTGTGCGTGCCAAGCGCCTCGCGAATTAAAGAAAACCGCTCCGGCTTCGACGCAACCGTTTATGCGCGCACATCGAATTTGAATCTCTTTCGGAAACAGATTAAGCAACGATTTAAGCTCGACCAGAGAGTGAACCGGCTGAGCAGCGTGCTTGCGTGCGAGATTCTGCTCCAGAACAGTCCATAACTCCTGCAGATTGGCTGGATCGTCCGCGAGCGTCACGACTTCAGTCGCTTTCTTCAATCCGCGACGGCGACGCTCGCTCATCGGGAGGCGATGATTCAGATCTATAGTGCAAGCAAGGTCACAGCGAGTTCGTAACGCACCGTATCTGAACAATGCATATAAATCCCCTTGCGCGGGCATATCACTGTAAATGTACGGGACTGCCTTGTAAATTAGCTTGGTGCAGCCTTGCGCCGCGTAGTAGGTGCGCACCGCGCCAATGGCGTCAATCATTCGTGTGCCCGACAGCCGCCCTTGATGTACGACACCACCGTAGGTTAATCCAGGATGACTGACGACGACATGCCGGTTTTCGCCAACGAAAGCCGCAGGCATCACCCCAACGATGCTCCCCGCTTCCATCATTATCAGCGACACGTCCTCGAACCGATTGCCGTGGTAAGCAAGGAAGCGCCGAGTGTGTAAAAAAGTCGCATTCATTGCTGGCGAACAAAATTCATCCCACGCCGGGGCAAGATCTTCACTGTACGGGACGATTTCTATTGTCATGAAATTAACTCCGCGACACCAAAGCCATCCTGCCCAAAGTTATTCCCGTTGTAAAAACAATAGGTGCGCCCTTCTACCGATATCACCGCCGAATACATCATTGCCGAGGAATCGAATCCACCGGGTTCGACGTCGAGACCCATCTCTTCATCCTTTCGAATCCAATGCACGCCGTCGGTTGATTCCGCGTAACCCAATCGGTAAGCGGCACACGAACGCCTGCGAATTGAATAAAACAATTGATAGTCTTCCGGACCACGCTTGATCACCCACGGGCGACCAAAGCCATGCTCGTCTTCGCCCGTAATCGCCATTGAGACAGCCCCACCGGGCCGCCAGTGAATTCCGTCGGTAGACTCCTGATAGCGCAATTCGTATTTGGGCATGGCCTTACCGTCGATCGTCACCCAATCGCTGCCGGCAATGTACCAAAGCTTGAAGACGCCATCGTCAAGCATCACGAACGGTCCACAACGAAAATACAATTCCTCGTCAGATCGGTCCAGAACGGGGGCTTTGCTGTACCGATGAAATGAAACACCGCTATCGACGCTTATCGCGACACCAGTGAAGATTCTGTAGCGAATATGCGTACAAAGTTCGAACCCAGCGTAATACATGAAAAGTTGACCCGACGCAGTGCGGCATACACAAGTCGCCATCAATCCATTATCGTCGAATGCCCCCGGCTCCCCAATATCAAGCAATGGTTGCTCGCAAACATCAAGCACTTTCGTGGGATCGCTCGCTGATAGATCAACATAGCCAGGTCGTGCTCGCCCCAATTCGTCAAGGCAACTGACAAAAACTCGGATGACGTCACCCCCCATTATTACGGGTGTTGGGCCCATTGCGTGCGAGCGAGCCCATTCCCTACTTCCATCAGGAGCCCAGACGATGCCGCGTTTTTCCCAGCGCATATCAGTCCTCCGGGAGTTTAAAAAAGCGGCGAGCAGAGACGCGTGCGAGTTCCGCTTGTGGCGGCTTGAACAAACTGCCGTCTGCAGTCCCCTGCGATATTGTCACGGCCGGCCCGATCCAGTTGTCTCGGCCGATATTTACGTTGTTTGCAAGAGTTGCGTTGACACCAATAAAAGTGTTCTCACCAACGGTACAGAATCCGGAGATTACGACGTGCGAGGACACAAAGCAGTTATCGTGAATCACGCTGTGATGACCGATATGATTCCCGCTCCACAATACAACGTTATCGCCAATCTCGACGAATGGCTGAACCGTATTGTCCTCGAAAATAAAGCAATGCTCTCCAATCTTTGCGTTCGGCCAAACGAACGCGCCTCTACTAACGTAACACGCGGGCGCGTAACCCTTTGCTTTAGCCGCCAGATACAAACGCGTGCGCAAGCGATTAAGTTGGGTGTAAACCAGCGCCGCATAGAACGACACATCACGAGGACAGAAATTATCCTCAATCGTCTCGAAGGGCACCACCGGCAATCCGAACAATGAATTTCGCTTGATGTACCCCGACTCCACGCTGAACCCAACGACCTCATACTCCGAGTCGTGTGTAAAACACTCATAGGCTACTTCCGCGAACGCGCTGTCCCCAAGTATAACGAGACGCTTTGTCTTAATCATGACAACTCCCTCACGGACGGACGATCAAGATGTCTTCGCGCCGATTACCCATTGGGAGCGCCGGATCCTGTGGCATCACGTACGCATCAAAGCCAGCTAACCGGGCCCGCTGAAGCAGAGAAAAGACGACAGCGTCATCGATTTGCCCGTGCTCCAATTGATTAAATGCGATATCCGGAGATTCGGTTGTTTGCATAAACTGCTTGTGAAACTGAACACCGGCGGCACTGGAAAAGAAACGTTTGCGTTTCGAAACATTCGGGATATCGCCTATCAGCATCTGACCACCGGGCGCGAGCAATGACAGGGCACTATCTAAAAAGCCAAATACAGAGCCGTCGGTCACAACATACTGCAGCACGCTGTAGCAAAGAATGGCGTCCAAAAGGCCTTGGTGATTGCCGATCAGCTCTGGGCAATCGGGGTATCTCGCGGCAACTTTCGTGACAAATGGCGCATTCGGTAGTCGATCAAGCATTTCGGCGCTGTCGACCAAGACGAGTTGATGTGACTTGTCATTACACAGATCGATTAGCATTGCGGGCAAATCACTGCATCCAGGGCCGATATCGAGCACGTTGGCCCCGCTCGACTCGAGATTGGTCAACTTGCGTCTGATGTCGGCGAAAATTGCCAACTCAAAGCCGTCCCTGTAAGAATCGGGAAATCCGATGCGCTCGTAGTTAGACAATGACTCATCCGTCGCTAAGCGACGGAAATCATCGAATCCGATGTTTGCAAAACGGTTGGGCGACGACATCAGGTCACCTCCTCTTCGAAATACTGTCGAACCGCATTTACGACTCGGTCAATCTCCTGCTCTCGGAGACCAGGGAAGCATGGCAACGAAACCACTGTCTCACACACTTGCTCTGTAACAGGCAGCGCGCCGGCCGCTTGGCTTGACCGATAGGCCACCTGCAAATGATCGGCGATCGGGTAGTGGATATCTGTCGCAATCCCGCGCTGGCCAAGAAATGCGCGGAACGCGTCGCGCTGTGCGACCCGCAAGACATACAGATGCGCGACCGAATCTTCCCCAAAGTCCAAAGGACATCGCAGCGGTAAGTTCGCGAACGCACTGTTATAACGACGAGCAATTTGGCGACGTTGTTCGTTATGGCCACCAAGATATCGCAGTTTTACACGCAGAACTGCAGCCTGAATCTCGTCAAGCCGGCTGTTCCGTCCGCCCGAAACTTCATTTCGATATTTGGAGGTCCAGCCGTACTGGCGGATTTGCCGAAGTCTGTCAGCAAGCTTCCCGTCATTTGTGACAATAGCGCCACCGTCGCCAATCGCACCCAAATTCTTTGTTGGATAGAAGCTGAAACAGCCAGCAGCGCCGAAAGAGCCCGCCTGACGCCCGGCACGCGTAGCGCCGTGGCTCTGAGCGCAATCCTCAATAACTGGAACACCTTCCCGCGTTGCAAGATCAACGATCTGCTCTATTTCGGCCAACCGTCCGTACAGGTGCGTCACGACGATAGCTTTGGGTCGGGTAGCAAGTACTTTGGACGCTTCATCAATCGCCATATTTAGCGACAGCTCGGAGACGTCGCAGTATGTTGGCACAGCCCCTATCAAATGAACGGCCGTACTTCCGTAAAACCCCGCGTTCGCGACGAGGCCAACGCGATCGCCAGCAACAACACCAACCGAGCGCAGCGCAATTTCCAGCGCGTCTGTACCATTTGCGACCGAAATACAGTGCTCTACGCCAGTAGCGGCGGCGAATTCACTTTCAAATGACGAAACTTGCGTACCCAAGACATACCAATTTGAATCGACGACCTGCATTACTGCATCACGGATCTGCGCATGCAATTCGTCGTCCGCAGGATAACGGAATAGGGGAATATTCTTCATCTACCTAGGAGCCTCCGGTTCATTTCGCAGCAGACTTGCTCTTAAATATCCAATAGTCCGGATTGTCGGAGTAGCCTAGTACCCGGTCGAAACGTTCTGAGAAAAACCGCGCCATCAAAGGGTGCGTGTTGTGAAAACGCAATTCGTCGCGCCCATCTAACGCGGCATCTACGACGATGACGAAACCGGGGGATGCGGCAACTATCCGCGCGATTTCGTCGCGCTGGAAATCTACGTTTCGATACGGCGAGAGCGCATAAATCTCCCAGACTGGTGACTTGTGTTCTAGGAGAGGATATGCTCCGGGCCAAAACGGAGTTGCAACAATGCTCTTACCGCCAGAAGCGAAATCATGATCGAGCCTTTGCAGCAACGTCACATCTGAAGCAGTGCCCTGATCTAACAGCAGTTTATCACCCGCGACATCGACTTCGAGGCAGTCACCGGATTCATGGCACTGCCATCCCGGATGGACAGGTAGCATGATCACCGTGCTTGCTATCAGCAATAATCCTGCAAAGCCCCATTTTATTGTTGAAGGGACCGCGGCAGCCAACGCAAGCATTGAAAGCAACAGCGGAAATATTCCGAGCGCAAGGTGACCGATATCGGCTCGTGAAAACGCATAGTGCGCATAGGGCAGGATAAAGCATCCAGACGCAACGAGTGCCGGCGAAACCGCGCGGTGCAAAAATCGCGAAACCGCCAGATAGGCAATCACAAGTACGCCACACAAAGGGAGCAGGAGGAAGGCTGCGCCAACCATCAGATCACGAAACACCCAGATCCGCGCACGGTCATGCAATGAGACGTCCCAAGGCCAAGGCACGGGCAGTGGAAGATTGGTCGTTTTAATGCCGATCAGGAACAGGATGTCGGCCCAAAAAGCATGCGAGAAGCCTGGCACGACGAGGAGCATTAACAGGACTGGAAGGTAGCCGATGAAAACACCTACACACCAAACCAGAATGCCTTGGACAACGCTCCGGCGACCCTCCCGATCGATCGCAAGGTATGCCATTCCAAGCAGACTACCTGCAACTCCGTAAACGCCATGATTACGTCCAAACACTGCGGCGAGCCCCACGATTGCACCCAGTAACAGATAGCGCAGTGTTGAAGGACTCGCCACGAGGTAAGTCAATGCGCCGACCAACCAAAGCGAAAGGGTAATGTCGAACAGCTTGTGGCGCGGAAACATCCACAAAGCGAGAATCACCGCGGTGATAAGACAAAGGGGAATGCTCGCCTTGGATCCTCGGGCGATCACGAGAATGCCGGTAGCCAAGCCTAAAACTTGGAATACAGCGACTGCTGCACGCACGGCCATGATCCCGTTGTTACGCACAGCTTTCATCAGTGCCGCGCACCAATAGTAGCGCCCGGGGTCGTAGGCCCTGAAATCGCGTATAGGAATATCTCCGAGCAGCGTGCGCTGTGAGCCATACCAAAGATATCCTTCGTCAGCCATGCTGAAGCCAGTGTGTCCTTGCCAGATAAACTGCGCAAGAACGACCAAACATGAGAGCAGAAATGCGAAAACTATCGAAGATGGCTGACTTTTTGAAAACGTCTGCATAAATTCTGATCAGGAGGGCGAGTCGGCTAGGTGGAGATCCTTTGAACGGCGCTATTGTCTCATGGCATCAAACCCCGACAAGGCGGACTGTGGGCCGGAACGCATTTCAGACCGCGCCTCGAAAAGTTCCTTCCCCCTTAGCAGTTCAAAATCTTCGTCTGAGCTTTGCTAATCTCCACGAAGCCTGCCAAATGGCACCGATAAGCGTCGCCCTTCTCAGTGATTGTGCCGAGCGCGCTCATGGTTGTATGGCGCTTTTCCGTTGCCGCTTAAGACAGATCAAACGCATCGAACTGCGCTTGAACGTCGCTGTGAACGGTTGAGTATTGTCGGCTTCAAGTCCCGAGCTGGACGGCCTTCGAGAAAAGCCAAGCGACAATAAAAAAGCGCCGAATAGCGCTTTTTTCGGGTTTGCAGCGATCGGAGCCTGACATCCCCGTTCTAGGAAGCTCGCGGCCCGGCCGCCGTCACACTACGCAGCGCAGGGGCGCCTGCCGGCTGATATTCCGGCACCCAGCGGCGCAGATCGCGACGTACTTCATCATCGCTTAAAACGCGATGCTGCATAAGCCACGGCAGCAATTTGTCCAATAGATCGTCCGACACTTCGCGTGCACGCGCGGTCCGCAATTTGGTATGTGGCGTGCGCGTCGTCGTCTCGTCGCAAGCCAGCAGTTCTTCATAGAGCTTTTCGCCCGGCCGCAGACCTGTAAAAACAATCCGTATCTGCTCCTCGCCAAAGCCATACAGGCGAATCAGGTCACGAGCCAAGTCGACGATCTTCACCGGCTCGCCCATGTCAAGAATGAAAATCTCGCCGCCATGTCCCATGCTCGATGCTTGTAGCACAAGCTGTGACGCTTCTGGGATGGTCATGAAGAAGCGCGTTATCTCGGGGTGCGTCACGGTCACTGGGCCGCCCTTCGCAATTTGCTGCTGGAACTTTGGGATCACGCTTCCGGCGCTACCGAGTACGTTTCCAAACCGAACTATCTCGAACTGTGTGCGAGAACTTGTCTGCTGCAAGGCCTGACACGCCATTTCCGCAAGACGTTTGCTGGCACCCATAACATTGGTCGGATTAACCGCCTTGTCGGTCGAGATCAGCACGAAATGCTTCACATCGTGACGAATCGCAGCGCGACCCACCCGATAGGTGCCAAGCACGTTATTACGCACGGCCTGCCATGCGTTCTGTTCTTCCATCAGCGGAACGTGTTTATACGCGGCCGCATGGAACACGATGTGAGGCGTATGGCGCGACATCACCTGATCGAGTAGCAACGAGTCTTTGGCGTCGCCGATGACTGGGATGACCGACAAGCCGGAAAACCGCTCGTGCAACTCTTCGGTAAGACGATAGATAGCATATTCGGACAGATCGTAGGCGATCAGCTGAGCCGGCTGGAAGCGCAAGATCTGCCGGCACAATTCGGAACCGATGGATCCGCCGGCGCCCGTGACCATCACTACGCGGTCATGCAGCAGTGCCTCTACATGGGGCGTATCGATATTAACCGGATCGCGGCCCAGCAAATCTTCGAGATCGATTTGCCGCACGCGCGAAAGAAACGCCTGGCCTTGCGTAACGTCCGCTAGCGCAGGCAGCACGAGCGCCCGAACGCCAGCACGAACACATAGCGTCGCAACGCGCCGCTGCACATCCACCGTGGCGGAAGGAATGGCGATAATCGCGTAGTCGGTCTTCAGAGACTCAGCCAATCGCGGCAATTCCCCTATCGAGCCGAGCACCTTGTAGCCGTAAATTTCGCGCCCGTGCTTGGAGACATCGTCGTCGAGCAAGCCCACCAAACGCCATTCGCTCGAACGCGACAGCTCCCGCGCGAGACTCGCGCCCGCGCTGCCCGCGCCGAGCACCACTACCGGCTTACCCTGCCCGACGAGCCCACCATATAAATAGAACTCTTTGGTCGCACGGTACAGCGCGCGTGACCCACCCATCGCGAGAAACAGGAATAACGGCGAGACCACAAGCACGGAGCGCGGCACGATCGGCATAGGTTGGACCAGTACCGAAACAACCATGGAGACAAACGCCCCAGCGGTGACTGCTTTCGATATACGGACGAGATCCGGCAAGCTCGCAAAGACCCACATGCCGCGGTACAAGCCGAAAATGCGGAACATGATGCCGTATGTAGGCAGAACCCAGATAAGCGAGTGCATCGCACCGACCCGGAAGTCTGCCGGGACCAGTCCGTTAAAGCGAATGATGTACGCGACCAACCAAGCAGCGGAGACCGCGCATAAATCAAAAAGGAAAGCGCTGAAAGACAGCCAGGTGGCCTTGTTTCTAAGCATCAGCGTCGTACCTCAGTTATCGGACAGTGTTGATTGGAAACGACGCCAGCGCATATCAACCAAAGCGCCTGCTGCACAGAGGACGGCGATCCAAACGGCCAGCACACACGACTGAAAAATCACTGAGCGGCCAAGTGCGTAAACAGCAAGCATTATGCCAGCTACCATTAGTGCATACCACGCCAAAGCTGTCCTGGCGTGCCCGACTCCGGAGCGCACCATACGTTGATAGTAGTGCTCGCGGTGCGCTTGCCAAAATCTTTCGCCGCGCATCAGCCTCCAAGCAAGCGTGATCGAGGCGTCAGCGATGAACGGCGCGAACACCAGGATCGGGAACCAGACCGGCCAAGCTCCTCCGCGCCAACCCCAATAACCGAGTGCCCCAGCAAGAAAACCCAGCGAGATTGATCCAGCGTCACCGAGAAAAATGCGTGCCGGGTGAAAATTGAACAACAGAAAGCCGAAGGCTGCGCCCGAAATCGCCCCCGCCGACCACGCCAACTGCGGCAAAGGATGGTCGCTAAGCACCGCACCGGCGGCGTAACCTGCGAAGCCGAATAGCGCCATACCACCAGCCAGACCGTCCGCACCGTCCATGAAATTGTAAAGGTTAACCAACCATATCATCAAAAAGGCAAGAATTACCAGGATCCAGTGAGGGACATCGGCGGGAAAAAGTACAACTAATCCGACCACAGCGATTAGATGCGTGGTGAATCTAACGCGCGCCGGCAAACCGCGACGGTCATCGACTTGGGATATCGCCGCCAGGAACGCGGTGCCGAGAGCGGCGTACCAAAGGCTCGGCGCCAGCAGCAAGGTTGCCGCCACGGCCACCGGCACAATGCCCCAGCCGCCCACGCGCGGTGTCGGAGCAACATGCAGAGAGCGGTTGTTCGGGATATCCGTGGCAAGCCGCCATGCAATGCCAGTTCTGAGTAACGCCCACAGGATAGCGGCGCACGCGCATGCTGCGCCGAGCGCAATCAGCACTACGGCAACCCATGCAGGGGATGTCGAAAGGTACGTCAAAATGTACGTCCTCAATGCGTGGACCGATACCAGCGGGCGGTCTCGGCCAACCCTTCGTCGGTGGAATACGGCGGCTGCCAGTCGAGCACCGTGCGAATGCGAGTTGTATCAAGCTGCAAGGCGCCCACCAACCGGTCGACGTGTGCCGTACGCCCGGTCACGCGACCGGCGAGACGAAGCCAGCCAGGAGGTACGGACAGCAATCGCGCGGGTTTATTCAAGTGCCGACCGAGCGAACTTGCCAACTCGGCGACCGTTAGCACGTTGCTGTCAGCCACGTGGAAGTACTGCCCCGCAGCGCGTGGGTCGGTCGCACAGCGCATCAACGCATCAGCGAGGTTGTCGACATAAATGAGACTGCGCCTCGCGCTGATCGCGCCTAATGGCAACGGTATGCCTTTCCAGACGGAGTCCATCAGACGCAGAAAGTTGGCGCGCACATGAGGCCCGTAGACCAGCGGTGGCCGCGCAATCACCACTTCAAGCCCTGTTTCACGACCGAAGCGCATCAGCGCCTCCTCCGCCGCCAACTTGGAGCGCCCATAGGGATCTTGCGGCCTCGGGGAGTCATCCTCACGCAGTGGTCGGCCGGAGTCGCTTTCTGCCAACGCCTTCACGCTGCTTGCGAACACGAAACGCCGCGCGCCGTGGCGCCACGCGGCCTGCGCGACGCGCAACGCGCCTTCGACATTTGTCGCGCGAAACGCCGCGTCTGGATCTGCGGCGTCGTCCCGCATCACATGGACACGCGCAGCCAGATGCACGACGCAATCCACCTGCAGCGCAGCCGGCCACGCGGCGTCAATCGCAGCGAAGTCCATGCTGGCGTCAACCCACTCTCGAACGCCACTCTCAATCTGCCCTGCATGCCGCACAAGTCCTGTAACCGTATGACCGGCGTCACGCAACACACAGCACAGCGCACGGCCAACAAATCCACTGGCGCCGGTGACGAGCACCCGACTCATAGCCACTTCCAGCCAAAGCGGTTGAAGAACCTATATGCAGACGCCATGAACATGCGCATATGCGCTGAGCCTTTGCGCGCCGCGCCGCCCCCGTGATGCAGCACGCGCACAGCAGGCATGTAAACCACACGGGTAATATCATGCGCACGCAGACTCAAATCATAGTCCTCGAAGTACAGAAAATAGCGCGGATCGAAGCCTGCCAGCTGTTTCAGCACATCTGTGCGAAACAACATGAAACAGCCACTGACGATCGGCGGGTCCCACGCGATATCGCGGTCGTTAATCACATCACGCATTTCGTAGCGCATAAGACGCCCGGAGAATAGCCGCCGGACGCTGGCCGGCGCGAAGCCACGCACGACCAGGTCAAGCAGCGCCGGATAACGGCGACAAAGGAACTGCTGCCGGCCCGCTTCATCGCCGATCCACGGCGTCAGCAGACCCGCCTGCGGATGTGTGTCGAAAAACTCGAAGGCCTTGCGCAGCGCGTGGCGATCCATATCGATATCGGGATTAAGGACGAGGTGATACCGCGAACGCGTGCGCTCGATCGCCAGATTGTGGCCGCGCCCATAACCGACGTTGCCATGGCCGCTGATCACTATGCAATCGACACCCTGCTCACGCAGGCTCGCACACTGCGCGCCGAAATGCGGCAAACCACCGTTGTCGACAAGGTATAGCTGCAACGGCAAAGCGGGCCGCTCATCGCGAAGTGCATTGCAGGCACTGGCAAGACTGACGAGCGTACTTTCCAGCTGCTCAAGATCCGGCCGATAGACAACCACCGATACGGAGAGGCTGCTGGACTGGGCATGTGGCGCGTTAATCGCTTTCATGTGATGGCCGCTATGTGTCTCATGGCGACACTTCAGTTAACCGCCCGCTTCACCCTGCTCAAGATGGCGCGCAGCGGCCGCGTCGCGCGCCAGACGTTGGACCGCAGCACAGTCTCCAGGTCTCGCCGCACCACCGCCTCCGCCGCTCGGGCTTGCTGCACCTCGAGCCGTGCCGTCTGCTCCGCTTCGAGCGCTTCCCGCACTGCGAGCCGTGCCGCCTGCTCCGCTTCGCGGGTCCTCGCCTCCTGAACCGCGAGCTCGTTGTGCTGGTTTCGAAGATCGGCCGCCGTCTTTGACAGTTCCTCGATTCGGGCCACCAGACCGACAGTGCTCTGTGCATGCAAATCCAGTTCGCTTGGCAGATGCGCATCGACCCAGCTTTGCGCGTCCTCGGCTTGCATTTCACGCCCCAGCGCAAAGCTCATAAACCGCGCTTCTCGTTGCAAATAGTCTTGAATCATCAACTGGGTCAAATCGAAGCCGAGATGAGCGAACGTTTCGGCAAAGAACGACCGGCGATTCAGCCAGCGAAGATCCTTCGGTAGTGCGCAAATAGAAGTCGAACGGAGCATGAGCGTCAAGGCCCGGAACAACAGGTAGCCCACCGGAAGCGGCTCCTCGGCAAACCACTCGCGGTCGATCGCATGCGGCGGCCCATCAGCGGATACCACGATATTTTGAGGCACGATGTCAAGGGTGTCGCCAGGAAACGTGAAATCGGGCGTCAACATGATGGGACGTTGGACTCGCGCCCCCACTATCGAGAACAGTGCCTCAATGTAACGATGCGAAATGTCGGCGACCTGCCGGATGGCCCACCCCGGTGTCGTAACGAGCCGCCCGAAATCTTCGTCGAGCGCGACGCCTTCGACCAATGCCTCCTGCAAAACGTCATGCCTGAAGGCAACATCCGGTATGACCGCCGCATTAGAGAGCGATTCGCGCAGAACCTGCACCTCGCCGTCGCGTTCGACAAACGTCGTCGACTTGCAGAATGCCGGCTGCCGCTCGACGGAGTAGTGATACGCCAATACATCCGGCCTGAATACCGGCGGCATCGACTGGGCTGGTGAGGCAACGAACAGGAAGGAATTTGCGAGGTCTGTCAGTAGATTGTTTCGCCCCACAGTGCGCCATGCACGCTCCAGCGCGAAAGTGAGAACTCTGGAGTCCACTTGAAAATCACGAGTTGCCGTTTGCGATGCCAGGACTTCCGGCTGAAAGCTCGTCCGGCTGGTCAGCGCCGCGGGAGGCAGCACCGACGACGGCAGCTTGTAGTCAGGAAACGGCAGACCCAATTCTGTGGACGCAAAACCTGCGGCCTCCAGCCTCTGCTGAAGATCATGCCGGCCAAACGTCTCGACGCCCGGCTTGTGATAGAGCCCATGAACCCCGAACATTCGGATGCCCAGATGATCTTCAGGCGCGCCTGCCAGATACTTCAGGCCCAACTGATTCTCGATCGCAATAATAAGAATGCCATCCGGCTTAAGCATGCCCCGAACTGCTTCGAGCATCGAATGAACAGGATTGTCGGTCGCACCAAACAAAGCCGCGTACTCGAGTACGCCGATCAACGTCACGACGTCAAAGGCGCGACTCGGTTTGAACCCATCGAAACGGTCGTTCAAGACCGTCACATTCGGCAGATCGCGGGTACGCAACGCCGCAATCGACGCCCTACGCTGACTGCCTTCGAGGGCAAGCACGTTGCCACCGCATTCGCCCAGATAGCGCGTGATTGCACCGCAACCCGCACCGATTTCAAGGATGTCACCGGTAAAGCGGTGCGCAAGCGGCCTCAGCAAATTGGCCCGAGCGGCGTTCAGGTGATACCGCCGCGGCCAGTCGGTGCAATGCACGGCCAATTCCGGAGAGAGCACGGAAAGGTCGCTAGCATCCCGCAAGATTGTGGCGAGCGCCTGCTCGACGTCGTCGCCGTCGCTATATGCAAATAGCTCCGCCGAGTCGCGTCGCCAGACGCGCAGCGCATCGTCAAACACGTAACCCGCGGACGCCAGTTCAGGTCGTGGAGTCAACATGTGCTTGCTTCCATATTCATATAAAGATTAGTCAAACCGAAGAATCGCGACTCGCTGGCAACCACTAGGTGAATAGAGTCATATCGACGGTCGTGCGGCACAATTTCTTCACCATGCCGCGTCGCGATACCTAGCGAAACAAAGTAATCGCCCGGGCCGAGATGGCAGTCGAATCTGACGCGGGCGACCCACCGTGAGCCGGCTTCGCACACCGTTTCGAGTCCTTCGCACTGCAGCAATTCCGAATTACTTCCATAGACCGTCACGCCTTCTTTGGTCTTGATCGTCACGCCGACGATGGGCCGCATCATCGCAGTGTTGATTGTAAAGCCGACATCAAGAGTAACCGAGGCGCCAGTGGCAATGGCATTGGGATACGGCGTGCCTTCGCTTTCCACGTAGAAGTCGCTGATCGACGCCGAGCCGTCGCCCCAGCGATATTCATACGCGTTATACGGCGAACGCTCGGCGAACGCATCGCGGTCGAATATCAGGTTGCTGCCGGAGGCCGGATCGACAGTGTAGGTAGTCGCAGTTTTGTCGGCGTCTAATGGCTCGACAACTGACGGGGATGCGGAAGCGGCAGCTTTGCCGTCCCCGTTCGCCTTGTCTGTTGTAATCACCTTTCGCTCTCGCCCAAACAACAGATCCAAGTATCGGTTAATGGTCTCGCGGGGATTGCCTTGATGCACGACTTGGCCGGCGTCCAGCAGGATCGCCCGCGAGCAGTGCATCACCACCTGTTCGCTGCTGTGCGTCACAAGCAGAATGCTTGCACCGTTGTCTTTCAATTGTTTGAGCCGCTCGAAACATTTAGCCTGAAACTTCGCATCACCAACAGCAAGCGCTTCGTCGACAATCAGAATGGCCGGGTCGATTTGCGCCTGCACGGCAAACGCGAGACGAACGATCATACCGCTCGAATAGGTCTTGACTGGCTGGTCGATGAAACGACCGATGTCTGCAAATGCGGCGATACTATCAAAGCGGTCGTCGATCTCCTCGTTGCTCAATCCGAGCAAGGATCCGTTGAGGTATACATTCTCGCGGCCCGAGAACTCGGCGTTGAAACCAGATCCCAACTCCAGCAAAGCCGCAACACGCCCATTGGTGATGACTTCACCCTGCGTCGGGGTCAGTGTCCCAGCGATGATTTGCAGAAGCGTGGATTTGCCGGAGCCATTGCGCCCGACAATACCCACGGTCTCGCCTTTGCCCACCGAGAAGTTAATGTCGTTCAGCGCCCAGAATTCACGATACAATTTTCGCCGACCACGGTGCAGCATCTGAAGCAACCGGTCACGCGGCTTGTCGTAGATGTTATAGCACTTGCTCACATGCGACACGCTGATCGCTGATTCCATTTCAGATTCACTCATCATGTTTGTTTTTGCTTGCGGGCGCGGCCGGTGTCATGCGGGCGAAAGGCAACAACGCCATATTCATCACTCGCAACAGATCGGTCGCCCGCACAACCCGCCCTCGCTGCACAGAGACACGCTTTCGCCACATCAACGGCAAGCCGCGAAGCGCATCGCGCTTCGCCCTGGCAATGGTACGTGCCTGTCCTCGCAAGACGAACAGTGCGCACGCGGCGACATTCATTGCAAGATGCAAAGGCAGAAACAGCCAGAACCATCCACCCGGCATGTTTTTCACATATGCCCAAACCAAGTTGCGGTGCCCGTGATAGACGGAGAACGGACTGTGTTGCCCGCCCGTCGTGCCAGAGCCGACATGCAACGCTACCGCGTCTGGGACAAACAGGCAGCGATAACCTGCAAGACGCAGCCGGAAGGCGAGATCGACGTCTTCCACATAGCAAAAGAAATCTTCGTCAAATCCACCGACCGCCTCAAACGCATCTTTGGCATACATTGCAGTGGCGGCACACGGCCCGAATACTTCAATGCGTTCCGCCGCATTCACATCAGGTTGACGATAGCCGCGCCGCCACGTAATACCGCTTATATGATAGATATCCCCGGCGCCGTCGAGCAACGAGGGGTCGGCTTCGATAAGCGTTTTGCCGGCGAAAAAAGCATAGTCGACCTCAGTGGCCGCGGCCTCGAGCATGCGCTCTATCCAGTCCGGGGCCAGGAAGGCATCCGGATTGACTAGCGCGATCCAGTCGCACTCGCCCAGCAGTTTCACTGCGATGTTATTGCCTTGAGCGAATCCACTGTTGAAGCTCAGACGCTCATACACCGTGTTGGCCGGCGCCACCGGTGCTGCCCGAAAATGCTTGCTCGCGTTGTCAACTACGACGACGCGATGCGGCGTACGCGTTTGTCGAGCCAATGCTTCGAGCGCCCTGTCGAGCATATCCTGGGAGTTCCAGTTGACAATCGCTACCCCGACCCTAACGCCTCGAGAGGTGATCTGTCGGCTCGTCGAGCGTTCCGTCATGACCGACCGGAAGCAAGACGTCGCGCAACCCGATACGCGAACCCTTTCATGCCTGGCGGCACGCTAGTTGACAGCGGGGCGACCGCGCCGGCGCTCTGCTGTTCGCCGGTATCGACGTGTTCGACGAACGCGTCACGCAATATCTTGTCGTCGAGCAATCTCAGTTCCGGCTCCAGATCTCCCTGCTTGCGACGGGCTTCGACGAACTGCCTGATCATCCAGACAATCCGGTCATTGCCCTGTACATTGATGGACTCTGCAATCGCATGAACATCGGCTATCATCGCGTCGCAGTCATCGCTCCCATACAAAACGTCGCCCTCGTAGGCCAGCATACCTACTGCTAGCACCCAGCATATCTCAAACAGCATCCATGCCCGATTTGACGAAATTGTGTTCGTCGAATGAATCCGATATTGGAGCAGCGGCTGCGGGATCAGTTCACAGCGGAAGTTTCGAGCAGCGCGCAACAGGAAATCCCAATCGTGGGCAAAGCGCAGGTTGCGCATGCCGCCGATTCGATTGTAGAGGCGACGGGAGAAGACAACGTTGCTCGTGGTCGAGACAAAGTTCGTCATCAGCAGATTTTTCGCAAAACTGTCGCTTGCGGCAAATGTCCGTTGCGGATTTGCGATCGACCAAGGCAGCATGTTGTGCCATCCTTGCTTGACGCCTAGCGTCCTGCCATCCGCGTCGACCACTTCGATCCACGTCGCGACGAGATCGATCTCGCCACGCGTAAGGGCCACAAGCGCGATTTTCAGGCGATCAGGATGAAAAACGTCGTCGGAATTCAGAACTGCTAGATAGTCTCCCGTCGCGATCGAGAGGCCTCTGTTGATCGCGTTGTGCGCGCCGGCGTTAGCCTGCTCCACGAGTGTCATACGCGGATCAGTAATGCTGCGCAGATAGTCCAGCGAGTCGTCTTTCGACCCATCATCGATGACGATGAGTTCGACTTCCGAGTGCGTTTGCGTAAGGACGCTTTCGACGGCACTGCGGATGTAGCGCGAATGGTTGTAGCTCGGAATTACGACAGAAACGAGACTCATATTAGTTTGACTTTCGTTGGGTACCCAACCACTCCAGAACCTGACCAATACCTTCGGTCAGACCGACCGATGGCATCCAGCCGGTTAACGCTGTCAGTCGAGAGGAATCGAGGACGTTGTATTCGACATCAGCACGTCTGGCCTGGTGATAGCTGACGTTAAGGATCACGCCTGCGTCAGCGAGCGCTGGCGAAATGTAATTTTCGAGCAACTCTCGCACGGAGACACCGTTGCACGTGCCAACGTTATAGATTTCTCCGGGCTGGCCACGCTCGACGAGCTTGACGATCGCATCGGCAATATCGCGCACGTGGACATAGTCGCGCACCGCATGACCATCGCCGAAGATGGTCACTTCGCGGCCCGAAAGACCTGAAGCCAACGCAGTCGGAACGAGCCCCTGCCCTCTGAACGGCGTCTGCCCCGCACCGTATGCATTGCCCGGCCGAACAATAACGGCCGGCAGTTCACGCTGGCTGAAATACAGCATCGCAATGTGTTCGATGCACAGCTTCGATGTTCCATACAGCGACACCGGCCGCGTCGTCGCCAATTCTACGATCGGCACGCCCACGGGCTGATTGCCATACACCGTACCGCCGGAGGAGACAAATATGAATTTCGAAACTTTGGCCTCGATACACGCTTCCATCAACCGCGTGGCAGGCAAAATGTTGCGTTCATATTCCTGCGGCATGTCGCATTCGACGTTCATGCGCATCGCATCGTGAGCCAAGTGCACTACCACGTCCACGCCTTGCAGCGCGTCGCGCAGAAACGCTGCGTCTCCATAATCGCCGGCCAGCACTTCGACGTGTTCTGGCAAACCGTCCGCGGGAACTGGACCGGTTGCGGGCTGAAACACATCGACAACCCGTACGCGCATTCTTTCTTGCATGCACGCGTAGGCCACATGTCGTCCGATAAACCCTCCACCGCCGATCAGCAGCACCCGTTTCATTGCAGTACTCCCCGGTAACCGGCCATCGCCTTGTCAAAACAGTCGACGTATTGCTGCGCTATCCGACGACTGGAAAAGCGCTCCAGTAGCGCCGTTTCGTTGTTGAGTAGCGAGGTGCGGAACCGGAGGTTCTGCGCGGCCCATCTGTCGAACGCGTCCAGCACTTCAGTTTTCGATGCGTTGACCGGGTAGACAAGGCCGCCGTCGAATTCCTCGAGCACCACGCCGATGTCACCGACATCGGTGGCGAGCGTCGGCACAGCAAGCGATAACGCCTCTATCATCGCAATCGGCAAGCCCTCATAAGCGGAGGTGAAGATCAATCCGTCAAGCACGGAATCGAGTTCCAGCGTGTTGGCGACATACGGAATGCACAGCACATTCGTGAGCTTCTGCTCGCTCAGGAATGCGTCCACTTCCGACGCGAGTTCGCCGTCACCAACTAACACGAAAAATTCGTCTGCATGGTGCCGCCGCGCGGCAGCGATGCGTAGGAACTCAACTGGTCGCTTTTGCGAAGTCAGTCGGCCGATGAAGGCAAACAGGCGTTTGCCGGCAGGTAAGCCGTACTTTTGAAGAATATCTTGGCGGGCGTGAGCGCCGCGCTTGTACGCGACGATGCGATCGGTATCAACCGCCGAATAAATCAAGTCGACATCAGCTGGTGCCCGGCCCAGATCGCTGACGAACTTCGCGAAAATCTTCTGATTGACAGCGATAAAACGGTCGAACGAACGGATGCCCGGTTCGTTGTAGCGGTTGATCCAGCCTTGATCGACGTCGTAGACCTGCTGGTCGACGATCGGTACATCAGCAAAAAGCAGTCGCAGCCGATTTGCATTGTCTCCCAACCAAGGTGACCCGTTGCAGATCCAGACGAGATCAGGCTGCAGCCACTGTTTGAATTGCGAGAGGACACGTAGGTAGTCAGCATGATTAGTAAATTCTGACATCTGAACCAACCGCGCCCCTGCATCCTGAAACTGACGGGCCAGACTACCTTGTTCGAGTCGCAACCTTTCCATTGTGATAACTACAAAATCGTAGTGACGACTCAACTGACGCACAATTTCAACCGTGTTCCGTTCGACCCCGCCGACCGCCACGAAGATCGGGAACACGAACACGACCGGCCGTACCTTGTCGCGTTTCGGGAACTGCGGTGGCAAATAGCGAATCGCTACGTCGGGCACGGCATCCGTTGCGAAAAATCCGACGGGGTCAACGCTGACATTTGCTCCAAGCCATGTGCCGACGGACCGCGGCGCGGGAGCAGGCCGGTCGGGATCTTCTTCTATGCGAATCACCTTGCCTCGGAAGGCATCTTGCCCCAGCGCGCCGCCGAGCATCGCGGCAGCTATGCGACGCGAAAATAGCGTGTGACTACGGCGACCGTCCGCGCGAATTTGCGCGGGCTCGCCAAAGCCATATGAGATGACGGCAACGTCGACACCGTTCTCGATAACGGCAAGCCACGCGTCGATCAATGCATCAACGTCGGGCATCTCGCCGCTGCGCTCGGGCCAGTACATCACGCCGCACGGAACGGTATCGATAGACCAAGTCGCGTTTGTGCCCGGCTGATGCTCACCGAGCTCGCGTAACGTGACTGCATCGACACGTTCGAATGTTCGCGCGTCGGCCCCGAAGGCGCTGGTGAAGCGCGATATGATTGCAACCCGATCGGAAACATCCGGTTCGAGGATAAGCGCAATCGACGACCCGAGACTGATCTGCGCAACAGCACTAGGGACAGACGTAGACGATGTGGCAACGCGCGTCCGGCCACGCTGCAGCATTCCCTTAACGAGCACCGACAACTGACGCGGATCGTGTCTCAGGTAATGAAGACCGGCCGAAATGCGGCGCTTCCAGCGCTCACCTGTCGAGCCGCTGTCACCTGAAGCCGGACCCATCGCCGAAAGAACCGAAAGCTCACAGCAAGCATTCGCCACAAGGGGATCTTCGATTGCGTCCGATGCTAGGCTCAACGCCCTGACCATCTGATCCAGTGCTTCGCGGGTCATCTGACGGAAATCGAGACTGTCACCTTTGAGTAGCTCCCAGTACGGATTCCAGGTCACGCCAAAGTGACGCGTCATAGCAATCGAAAGCACCGCTTCGGTACCAGCCAAACGTTGCAGCACGCCATACTCGTACATTGCGCGAAACAATGGCACATAGATCGCACTCAGGCAGTTGCCCAATACGATCCGGACCGCGCGACCGCCCCGTTCAAACATATGCTCATACACCTGCGCGCGCTCGGTCAATTTCGCGAGACGGGTCTGCCACAGACGTTCAACTTCTACCGTCGGCAACCCTTTCTTTAGCGCGCGTTCGGGCTCGTCGACACCGACAATGGCGCCGACGCCAGGATGCACCCCGCGGAAAACAACAGCCATGCGACCCGCGGATATCTGACGGCGGCAGAAGCCATCAATCACATAAGGATGAAAGTGATCGCCCTTTGCCTCGCGTGTAAAGAACAACCTCAAGCCCTGCAACGACAATCGGTAGCCAAGCTCGATATCTTCGAAACCATATTGGTCGAATCGGTGATCGAACAATGTTTCCTGGCGCTCTAGCATGCTGCGATCGACACAGATGTTGCAGGTGTAGAAATGGCGGAAATCGACAAATTTGCCGTCGGGCAGCCGGTTGTAGCTGAACTGTTCGTTGCCGATCTCCGTGATGTGCTCCATCAGGTGATTGACCTTCAGTTCCGGATGCCAGTCCACTACGCCGAGCGTGGCGACGAGCGGTCCTTGCTCCTGTCCGAGCGTCCAGTGCACGTTGATCAGATCAGGGTCGGGGAAAATATCATCCCCGATGATAAGCAGGCGCTGCCCTCGCGCGTCGCGAATGGCCGCATTGCGCGCCGACGACGCGCCGCCGTGCTTGTTGCGAAGCACGCGAATCGGTAAATCATGTACGGCCTCGAGAAGCGCAACCGTGCCGTCCTCAGAGCCGTCGTCCGAGAAAACGATTTCGTATGGAATCCGCGTGACGCGATTGAGCTCTCGCCACGCGTCGAGCACACCGGGCAGCATGCGTTCGCGGTTGTAGGTCGGAATGATGACGCTCATCAGCGGACCGTCCGCAGCGGTTTCCGGCACGCTTACACTCGCAGACCCGCCACCATCCTCTTCAGATGCCCGCTTCGCAGCCGCGTCGATCCACTCAAGGTCCATGCTGGCGTTTGGGCGGCGCAGTTCCTTGCGCCCCCTCACCCAATAGTGAAGCAACGGCGGCATGTTCAGCGCAGCCACGTCCGGGTAGCGCGCGAGATAATACGCACCGTCGAATTCTGGCCCGGGATTACGGCCCTCGCGCCAGCCACGCGTCAGGTAATGAGTCAGACCGTCGATGCCCGCCTTCGCGACGTCAGGGTTGTGGTCCACATACCATTGCGGCGCGAACAGTTGGCAATCCCGAAGCAAAAACCGCCAGCGGCGGATTCGTGCCCAGTTCGTAGCCCGATTTGAAAAGTCTGCAACAGATAATGCGTTCATGGTTCAGCGCGAGAAATGCGGTGCAAGATTTGGGCCGAGAAGCCCCGCTCACTAATTACAAAACGTCCGAAAACCCTTTGCGTGTCTTCTGAAACCACCAGAATCCCGCCCAGGCGAAGACCGCGCTTCCCAACGTATACAAAGCCCACGAAAGCCAGTGGGGCTGCTTACCCCAGATCAGTACGTCCCTGACCGACTCGATGATGTAAGTCAGCGGATTGATATACAGAAGCCTCTGATAGGCCGGCGGCAATGCGGACACCGGGTAGAACATTGGCGAAAGGAACATCAGCACCGTCGTGATGATCCCGGTGATCTGCGCAACGTCTCTGAGGTATACACCAGTCGCCGCGAGAAACCAGCTGCAGCCCATGGTCGCCAGCACGAGTGGGAACATGACGATCGGGAAAAAAATGACGGTCCACGGCATCGCATGACGTAGCGCAATCTGCGCGATCAGCAGAACCACCCAGCTGACGAGAGTATGAAAGAGCGCCGATCCCATCGAAATCACAGGCAACACTTCAAGCGGGAACACAACTTTCTTCACGTAATTCGGATTCCCCGCGATGAGGCCAGGCGCCCGCGTGAAACATTCTGCGAACATGCCATGCACGAGCATCCCCGCAAAAATGATGATCGCGAAATCGCCCTTGTTCGTGATTTCCGAACCGCCCCACCGCGACTTGAAGATGACGCCAAAGATGACCGTATAGACGATGAGCAACAGAATCGGGTTGAAGAATGACCAGGCAAGGCCCATCAACGATCCCTGATAACGACCAAGGACTTCTCGAACTGTCATGCGCGAAATCAGCGAACGGTTCCGCCAAGTCGAGCGGAGCATCTCTTTCACGCCTGCTGCGTGTGCGTTATGGGGATTCATAAATACCAATGACAAAATTGAATCGGGACGACCCCCTGCTTGCACTGGCGGTCGTCGCACAATCTCAGCGTGCGAGGCAGAGTTGCAAGGCGCATTGCCACGACGGCGGCTGCAGACCAAATACGCGAACCAGCTTGTCATGCGACAGCAGCGAATTCGCCGGGCGCTTGGCGGGCGTCGGGTAAGCGCCCGACTCAATAGGAATCACGACGGGACGTTTCTGAAGCTGCGCGTAGTCAAAAATTGCCTCGGCGAAACCGGCCCACGACGTCGAACCAGCCGAAGTCAGGTTGTACACACCCGAGCGCTCAGTCCACCATCCGGCGCTGTCGCCGATCGGACCACGAGCAATGATATTTGCCGTTAGTGCAGCAATGGATCTGCTCCAGGTCGGCGCGCCCAATTGATCGGAGACAATGCGCAACTCGTCTCGTTCCTGCGCGAGCCTGAGCATTGTCAGCAGAAAATTGTGGCCTCGCATGCCGTAGACCCAGCTCGTTCGGAGGATGAGGTGGTCACAGCCGGCTTCAGCAATGGCCTGCTCGCCGTCACGTTTGGTGCGGCCATATACGTTCTGCGGGTTCGTCACATCGTCTTCGACATACGCAGAACGCTTCTCACCGTCGAACACATAATCCGTCGAAAAGTGGATCAAAAGCGCGCCAGAGCGCGCGGCTTCTTCACCCATCACGCTCGGTGCAGCAACATTAATGCGTTCCGCAAGCGCCGGCTCCGTCTCCGCGCGGTCGACGGCTGTATACGCGGCCGGGTTGACGATGATGTCGGGCGCAACGTTGCGAATCACACGACTCACTGAACCTGCGTCAAGGAGGTCCATCGTCTTTCTGTCGACGGCCGTCACCTCGCCCAAGCCCTGCAAACTACGCAGGAGTTCGAAGCCGACTTGCCCATCGACGCCCGTGACCAGAATCTTGCGCTGCTTCATGGATATTCTCAGTCGAAAGTATCTGCATCAGCCAAAGGCCGCCCGGCAGCGTCCTTCACTGCGAGCAACACCTCCCCGTCGAACTCCCAGTCGATAGCCAGCGCCGGATCGTTCCACAAGAGCGCGCGCTCGTGCTCCGGATACCAATAATCCGTCGTCTTATACAGAAACTCGGCCGATTCCGATAGCACGATGAAGCCGTGCGCGAAACCCGGCGGCACCCACATCTGCCGCTTGTTCTCGGCAGACAGCCGCACGCCCACCCACTTGCCGAAATTTGGCGAGCTCCGGCGGATATCGACTGCCACGTCGTAGACTTCACCCGACACCACGCGCACCAGCTTTCCCTGCGCGTGCTGGATCTGATAATGCAGACCGCGCAGCACACCTCGTGCGGAACGCGAATGGTTGTCCTGAACAAACTCGACGCCAGCTTCGACATGCTCGGCGAACTCACGACCGTTGAAGCTTTCGTAGAAGAAGCCCCGTGCATCGCCGAACACTTTCGGCTCGATGATCTTGACTTCGGGCAGCGCCGTAGCGGTTACTTGGATGGCCATGCAACGTGATCCGTAAGAAGGTTTTGCAGATACTTGCCGTACGCGTTCTTCGCAAGCGGCTTGGCCAGCGCGAGCAATTGCTCACCGTCGATCCATGCCTGGCGGTAAGCAATCTCTTCCGGACACGCGACTACCAGACCCTGACGCTTTTGCAGTGTCGCAATGAACGTGGCCGCTTCGATCAGCGAATCGTGCGTGCCCGTATCGAGCCACGCATAGCCACGCCCCATGATCTCGACATTGAGCGCGGCGTTGGCCAGATAACGCGAATTGACGTCGGTGATTTCAAGCTCGCCACGCGGCGACGGCTTGATGTCCGCCGCGATATCGCAGACCTGCTTGTCGTAGAAGTACAAGCCAGTAACGGCGTAGTTCGAGCGCGGCTTGACCGGCTTCTCTTCGATCGACAACGCGCGGAACTGCTTGTCGAATTCGACCACGCCGTAACGCTCAGGATCGTGCACGTGATAAGCGAAGACGGTCGCGCCTTCGTCTTTCTCATTTGCGCGTTCCAGCTGCTTCGCGAGATCGTGACCGTAGAAAATGTTGTCGCCGAGAATCAGCGCCGACGGATCGTTGCCCACAAAGTCGCGACCGATGATGAACGCCTGCGCGAGACCGTCCGGCGAAGGCTGAACCGCGTACTGAATGTTCATGCCCCACTGGCTGCCGTCGCCCAGCATCGCCTCGAAACGCGGCGTGTCCTGCGGCGTGGAGATGATCAGGACGTCACGAATACCCGCCACCATCAGCGTGGACAGCGGGTAGTAGATCATCGGTTTGTCGTAGACCGGCAGCAACTGCTTGGAGACGACATGCGTAATCGGATACAGGCGCGTGCCCGATCCGCCCGCGAGAATAATGCCTTTGCGCGCCATTGCCGTGCCCTTACGCGCGCTGCGCGTAGTTGGTCTCAACCCACTTCCGATACTCACCCGAAGCGACTTCGTCAGACCACGCCTGATTGTCCAGATACCACTGAACCGTCTTGGCGAGGCCGGTCTCGAACGTCTCAGCCGGCTTCCACCCGAGTTCGCGCTCGAGCTTGCGGGCGTCGATCGCATAACGGCGGTCGTGGCCGGGACGATCCTTCACGTAGGTGATCTGGTCGCGGTACGAGGCGCCTGCCTTCGGACGCAACTGGTCGAGCAGGTCGCACAGCGTATGCACGACGTCGAGGTTCTTCTTTTCGTTCCAGCCACCGATGTTGTACGTCTCGCCCGGCGTGCCGCGCGCGAGTACTTCGCGGATCGCGCTGCAATGGTCGCCGACATACAACCAGTCGCGCACGTTCTGACCGTCGCCGTACACCGGCAGCGCCTTGCCGCTGAGCGCGTTGGCGATCATCAGCGGAATCAGCTTTTCAGGGAACTGGTACGGACCGTAGTTGTTCGAGCAGTTCGTGGTGAGCACCGGCAGGCCATACGTGTGATGGTAGACGCGCACCAGATGGTCGGAACCTGCTTTGGTAGCCGAATAAGGGCTATTCGGCGCGTACGGCGTGGTTTCGGAAAATTGCGGATCGGTAGCGGAGAGCGAGCCGAACACTTCGTCGGTCGAGACATGCAGAAAACGGAACGCGGCCTTGTCGGCCTCGCCCAGCGTATTCCAGTACTGACGGGTCGCTTCGAGCAGCGTGAAGGTGCCGACCACATTGGTCTGCACGAAATCAGCCGGGCCGTGAATCGAACGATCCACATGACTTTCAGCGGCAAAGTGCAGCACGGCACGTGGCTTGTGCTCGACAAAGAGCGCATCCATTGCGGCACGATCGCAGATATCGGCCCGTACGAACACATGCCGGGGATTGCCCTGCTGCGACTTGAGCGTACCCAGATTGCCGGCGTAGGTCAGCTTGTCTACGTTCAGCACCGCTTCGTCCGACGCATCGAGCCAGTCGAGCACGAAATTGGCGCCGATAAAGCCGGCACCGCCCGTTACCAGGATCATGAATTTCCCTTCCAGATGTTGGTGGCAGATCGAAGTCGGTTCGCCGACGATCTACGCGCCTCGCGTTGTGGCGTTGGTTTCTAGTCAGCGCCCGGCGCCGCCCTTCGCACAGCGGGCAGGCGCTCAAACGCCAATCTTATAAAGCCCTGATTATAAAGCCGCGCGGGGCAAAAACTAGAATCCTAACAACTTGAAACAGCTTGACAAGTTTGGTTTCTATTGCCTGGCAAGGGAGTGGTTTGACGCGGTGTCGCAGCACAAGATAACGGCAGATGCGCGCAGATACAGCCGGTTACATCAACTAAGCCGCCAACATCCAACGAAGCGTATCCATGAACGGAATCGCCTCGACTTTCGGCACCAGTGAGCGAAGCTTGGCCGGCGAGCCGGCCAGCATCTTCACGTCGGTTTGTCGCACGAAAGCAGGATTGATCTGGATCTCGATCTCATGACCGGTCAGATCGCTCGCCGCCGAGAGAATGTTTCGCAGCGTGTACGGCGTGCCGGTACAGACATTGACCGTTTCAGCCGCGGCCTCCGAGTCGAGCAAAGCCTCATAAGCGTTCGCCACGTAGCGCACGTCCGAGAAATCACGCGCCACATCGATATTGCCGAGCTCGATCGCCGGCTCGCGCCGCGCGAAATGCTCGACGATCTTCGGCACGAGGAAGTTGGATGCCTGGCCGCGGCCGGTGTAGTTGAACGGCCGCACGATCAGAATGGGCAACCGGTCGAACCAGGTCCGCACCATCGTTTCCATGGCCGCCTTGCTGGCCGCGTAGTGGTTCACTGGCGTGACGGGAAAGGTTTCGTCGATGGCGTCGCTGGTGACATTGCCGTAAACATTGGCGCTGCTCGCGATCAATAGCTTGCGGGGCGTATGGCCGACGGCCGCACAGGCTTCCAGCAGATTCAGCGTGCCGATCACATTGACGCGGTAAAAGTCGAGCGGATCGTTATGGCCCACGAAGCTGATCGCCGCCAGATGCACGATGTAGTCGGGTCGCGCGGTTTCGATCACGCGCCGGCAGGCGTCGGGCGACGTAATGTCGAGCCTCAGGCGCGTTGGCGTTTCAGGCTCGTTGCGCCCGGCCACCGTTTCGATCACGGTATGGCCGCGGCCGAGCAGATTGTCGACCAGATAGCGGCCCGTGAAGCCACTCGCTCCGGTGACGAGCGTGCGGATGGGTTGATTCGCATGAAAAGACGACATGCTTTCTCCGTTCACGAGGGTCATCCTGTTGTAGTGCAATATCGTGCGCGGCCCTTGCGGCGCGCCTGACAACGGCCGTGGGAATGCCAATTGCTGGCGGCTTCCGACGGCATATGCCACGATATTCGCGCTTCAAACGGGATATTATGTCACGCTAACTTGCTGCACCGCCCAACGCGGCACGCCTTGTTCGTAACCGCGTGTATCGAACTGCACCCATTTCCCGATGACATCCACCGCTTCTACTGTCGCTTCCCCTGCCGCGTTTAGTACCGAGGCCAATGCAGTTCCGCAGCCGCACCTGCCACCGCTCGCTTTCGGCGACCTGCAAGGCTGCCGCACGCCGTTCCAGCAACTGCTGGCCAAAGCCGCGCCGCCCGAAGGCACGCCGCTGTGGTTCGCGGGCGACCTGATCAACCGTGGCTCGGAGTCGCTCGCAACGCTGCGCGACATCATCGCGCTGGGGGACCGCGCGGTGCCGGTGCTGGGTAACCATGACTTGCATCTGCTGTCGGTGTCGGCGGGGATTCGCAAATCGAAGAAAGGCGACACGATCGACGACATTCTCTCCGCACCGGATGCCGCCGACCTGCTCGACTGGGTCCGCCACCGTCCGATCGCGCATTTCGATAACGGCATGCTGATGGTGCATGCAGGCGTGTTGCCGCAATGGGATGCCGCGTTGACGATGGAACTCGCCGACGAATTGCAGCGGGCGCTGCGCGCACCGAACTGGAAGGAAACGCTCGCTGGACTCTATGGCAATGAGCCGAATCGCTGGACGCCCGGCATCAAGGGTATCGAGCGGCTCCGCCTGACGTGCAGCGCGTTGACGCGCATCCGCTTCTGCAATGCCGAAGGCGCGATGGATTTCAGCAGCAGCGGTGGTTTGAATTCGGCGCCGCCGGGCAGCATGCCCTGGTTCGACGTGCCGTCGCGCAAGACCGCGGACGTCACCGTGGTGTTCGGCCATTGGGCCGCGCTTGGTTTGACCTTGCGCGACAACCTGATCGGACTGGATTCCGGCTGCGTATGGGGTGAGAAGCTCTCGGCCGTGCGCCTTGCACAGAATCCGGCAGAGCGCACGCTGACGCAGGTCGACTGCGAGGCGTGCCGCACGCCAAACGGCGGCAACTAAGCCGCCCCGTTAAGCCGATCGGCCAGGCTGATCGACGGGTTCGATCAGCGCCAGCGAAGCGTCGGAGGCATTGTGCGCGCTGAGCGAATTGGGCGATGAAATCGACGCCGCGATCGCCGCACCAGACCTCGTCATGCCGCCCTGCATCTCCCGCAACGCCGCTGCAATCACCCCTTCCGCCTCCGCCGCCAGCGTACGTCGATCCGCACCCGGCGCCAGCGGTGCGCCGACATACACGTGCGCGGTCAATGGCCCGCCGCTCAACAGCATGTTCAGCGAATCGGCCAGCGTCAGATCGTCGATATACGCAGGGGCGGTGGATTGCCGGCCCTCTGCATCTTCGTACATGATGCACAGTGGCTGCACCGGCACCGAGGCCGACACGGCGGCCTGGAACATATTCGAGTGAAACGGCAGCAGCGCCAGACCGTTTGACGTCGTCCCTTCAGGAAACACGCACATCAGTTCGCCCGCGCTCAGGCGGTCGGACAATTCGTGCATGATCCGCTTCGCGTCGCTGCGTTTCTCACGCTGAATGAACACCGTGTCGAGTTGCTGCGCCAGCCAGCCGACCACCGGCCACTGCCGGATCTCAGCCTTCGAGACGAACGGCGTGGGCCGCCACGCATTGATCACGTAGATGTCGATCCACGAGATGTGATTGGCGACCACCAACGCGCCGCGGTCGAGCCGCGCGTTGTCGTTATGCACGACGAGCTGCATGCCGCATAGACGCAGCATTTTCAGCGACCAATCGCGGTTGAGCGTCTGCCGCCCGTCCGCGCCGACCTTGGAAAAACGCGTCGCAACGATCCACATGCCGTGCAGTAGATGGGCGACGAGACGGGCCTTGCGTAACGCGAGCTTCATTGTTGGAGCTTTCCGTAACTGGGCAGTGCCGCGAATATTAGCGCTGTTCGAACGCAACGTGACCGGACACGATGGTCGCCCGAACGCGCGCCGGCAGTTCATAGCCGAGGAACGGCGTGTTGTGCCCTTGGCTCTTCAATGCACGCGGTTCGACGCGCCAATACGCGTTGCGGTCGAACACGCAAAGATCGGCAACGGCGCCCACGGCGATACGACCCGCCGCCTCGAGCTTCAGCACATCTGCTGGCGCCGTCGTGATGCGGTTCAGCGCCTTGGCCAACGGCACGCCCGCTTCGTCAGCCCATTTCACAGTCAGCGACAGGAACAGCTCCAGGCCCGTTGCGCCCGGCGTAGCTTCGGCGAACGGCAGCAGCTTTTCGTCGTCGTCGACCGGCGTGTGGTCGGAGCAGATCGCGTCGATCGTACCGTCGACAAGACCCGCGCGGATCGCTTCGCGATCGCGCTGCTGGCGCAACGGCGGATCGAGCCGGAACTGCGCGTCGAAGTAGCCGATGTCGAGGTCGATCAGATGCACATGGTTCACAGTGACGTCGCACGACACCGGCAAGCCCTCGGCCTTGGCCGCGCGCATCAATTCGATACCCGCCGCCGACGACACATGCGACAGATGCACCCGCGCGCCGGTCACGCGAACTAGTTCGAAGATCGTGTGCAGCGCGATCGTCTCAGCCGACACCGGCACGCCCGACAACCCGAGCCGCGACGCCAGCGCGCCGCTCGCGGCCACGCCGCCCTTGCCGAGATAGGCATCGACCGGACGCAGCCACACAGTGTAGCCATAGGTCTTCGCGTACTGCAACGCACGCATCAACACCTGCGTATCGACCACCGGCACATCCGCTTGCGAAAAGCCGATACAGCCTGCTTCGGTCAGCTCGACCATCTCGGTGATGACCTGGCCTTTTAGCCCGACGGTCAACGCGCCCAACGGATACACATGCGCCTGGTCCAGATTGCGCGCGCGGAACTTGAGCATCTCGACGAGGCCCGGTTCATCGAGCGTTGGATCGGTGTCCGGCGGACACACGAGACTCGTCACGCCGCCGGCGAGCGCCGCAGCCATTTCGGATTCGAGCGTCGCCTTGTGTTCGTAGCCCGGCTCACGCAAGCGTGCAGACAGGTCGACCAGGCCCGGCATGATATGCAGGCCTTTGGCGTCGATCGTCTTCTCTGCGCTGAAATCAGCAGGCGCGTTGCCGATGGCGACGATCTTGCCCGCTGCGATAAAAATGTCCTGCTGCTCGGTGCCCGCTGCCGGATCGACCAGCGTGCCGCCTTGAATATGAATCTGCATGCGCTGCCTTAATGTTTAGCCAAGCGTTCAGCTAAGTTTCGCGTGTGTTGGTGCGTGCCGTGGCGAGATCAATCGTGATTGCCCGCGACGATCCCCATCACCGCCATGCGCACCGCGATGCCGAACGTGACCTGGTTCAGAATCACCGATTGCGGGCCATCGGCCACCTGCGAATCGATTTCGACACCGCGATTCATCGGACCCGGGTGCATCACGATCGCATCGGGCTTGGCGAGCGCGAGGCGCTCCGGCGTCAAACCCCAGCTCTTGAAGTACTCCTGCGCCGACGGCAACAGCGCGCCGCTCATCCGCTCGTTTTGCAGACGCAGCATGATGATCACGTCGACATCTTTCAGGCCTTCGTCGAGGTTATGGAACACGCGCACGCCCATTTGTTCGAGACCGCTCGGCAACAGCGTGCGCGGACCGATCGCGCGCACTTCCGGCACGCCGAGCGTGGTCAGCGCATGAATGTCCGAGCGCGCGACCCGCGAATGCAGAATATCGCCGACGATCGCCACGCGCAGCTTCGCGAAGTCCTTCTTGTAGTGGCGGATCGTGTACATGTCGAGCAGCCCCTGCGTGGGGTGCGCATGACGGCCGTCGCCGGCATTGATCACGTGCACGTGCGGCGCGCAATGCTGGGCGATCAGATAAGGCGCCCCGCTCGATGCATGGCGCACGACGAACATGTCGGCGTGCATCGCCGAGAGGTTGTTGATCGTGTCGAGCAGCGATTCGCCCTTGCTGGTCGACGACGCGTTGATGTTCAGATTGAGCACGTCCGCAGACAAACGCGTCGCGGCAATCTCGAAAGTGGTGCGGGTGCGCGTCGAGTTCTCGAAGAACAGGTTGAATACCGACTTGCCGCGCAGCAGCGGCACCTTCTTCACTTCGCGATCGGTCACGCTGACGAACTGGTCGGCGGTGTCGAGAATGTGATTGACGATCGCCTTCGGCAAACCCTCGATCGACAACAGATGTTTCAGCTCGCCGTTTTTCGTGAGCTGCGGGTTGCCCTTCAGGAAGCCATAACGGAAGCGCTCGGTGGCGCTATCGGCGGAATCCTTGGGAGCCTGGGTGGCGGTGTTCATGGATGTACCTGCTTCAAATACGGGCTTCAACGTGACCGGTGTCGATGCTGACGGCGTGTGACGATGCCGGGCCGGCATTCGCGCGACGTTGCGGTGACCGGCTCGACCAATCTTTTTCGCGCGGCGCTTGACGGCTCGATGCGATGCCGATGCCGACGCGCCAATCGCGGAGCGGGCGCGATATGCGCCTCGCGCATATCGCCGCGCTCAATCGACGCGTGCTTCAGTGTGAAAAGTGAAACGCTGCGAACCGGGCGTGCCGTCCGCCTCACTGCTTCCGGTGCGGGCCAGCACGAGCGTGGCGTCAGCGGGAATGTCCACCACGCCGCCGACAAAGCGTGCCGCCACCGGCAATTCGCGCCCGCCGCGATCGGCGAGCACCGCCAGATCGACCGATGCCGGGCGGCCGTAGTCGTACAGTTCGTTCACCGCCGCGCGAATCGTGCGGCCGGTGTACAGCACGTCGTCGACCAGCACGATACGGCGGCCGTCGACCGAAAACGGCAGCGAGGTCGGGCTCGCCTGCGTGTGCAGACCTTTTTTCGCGTAGTCGTCACGATGCAGCGCCACGTTCACCACGCCGAAGCCCGGCAGGTTCAGGTCGCGCGCCAGCCGTTCGGCGAGCCACGCGCCGCCGCTGTAGATGCCGGCCAGCACGGCGCCTTCGTTGCCGTCCTGCGCGGCGCCGAGCCTGTCGCCATATACCGCGCGAATCTGGTCGAACAACGCGCGATAGAGCGCTTCGGCGTCAATGGAACTCATGATCGTCGGAAAGTCCGTCTAGATATTGCTGGAGGATGATGCTGGCGGCTTCGGCGTCGAGCATGTCGGCGCGGCCGTTGCCGGCGCGGATCTCCGCTTTCGCCTCGACCGACGAATAGCGTTCGTCGATCCACGTGACCGGGAGATTGAAGCGGCCGTTCAGCTGATTGCCGAAGCGCTTCGCGAGTTGCGTCATTTCGTGCGGCGTGCCGTCCGGATGCATCGGCAAGCCGACCACCAGCGCGTTCGGTTTCCACTCGGCGATCAGCTTGCCGACCGCCTCGAACCGGTATTCGCGGCTGCGGTTCTGCACGATCACGAGCGGCCGCGCGCTACGCGTCAGCGAATTGCCGACCGCCACACCAATGCGTTTTTCACCATAGTCGAACGCAAGCAGCGTCGCCTCACGTCCGGCCGCCAGGCTCATGCGTGACCTGCTTCGCCCGAGAGCATCGACAGGTTGATGCCGAGAAGCGCCAAGGCCGCTTCGAGACGCTCTTCGGCTGGCACGTCGAAAACGATTTTCGGGTCGGCTTCGACCGTCAGCCAGCCGTTTTTCGAGATTTCTTCTTCGAGCTGCCCCGCGCCCCAGCCGGCATGGCCGAGCGTGAGCAGGAAACGTTCGGGCCCCGTGCCGCTCGCCACGGCTTCGAGCACGTCTTTCGACGTGGTCATTTCGAGACCGCCCGGCACCGACATGGACGAGGTGTACGCGTTGCCGTCTTTCGGATCGTGCAGCACGAAGCCGCGCTCGGTTTGCACCGGGCCGCCGAAATATACAGGCACATGGAGAAGGGGTTCGATCTCGAGCTTGAGATCGATGCGACTGAAGAGCGCTTGCAGGTCGATATCGGTCGGCCGGTTGATCACGAGGCCGAGCGCGCCGCGCTCACTGTGATCGCAAAGGTAGACCACCGTTCCTGAAAACGTCGGATCCGCCATGTTCGGCATGGCGATCAGGAACTGGTTGGTCAGATTGATGCGATCGGTACTCTTGGACATAGTTCGGATTTTAGCAAAGACGATGCAGGATGGCGGGGCTTTGAGCGTGGAACCGCGATGTGTGCCATGAAGCGAGCCGCGAGCCATCGACGGCGAATCAAGTTGCACTCTATCACGCACGCGGGCGCTCGCCACCGTGCGGGTTCGCGCTGTTTTGCGGCACGGCTGTTGCGGGCCGCCCGGGTTGTGTGATGGCAGTCCGTTGCCGCCGGCTCAGATACGGGTCACGTGCGGCTCATACGCGGCCCACCCGCGGCCCACGCAGGGTTCGGCGAACCGGCCGCCTCGCGCGAATACCGCTTATGCGCCGCCCTGTTCGATCGAACGGGTCAACGCTGCCAGCGCGGCGTTGCCGCCGGGCGGCGCGACGCCCGCGGCGACTTTGTGCAGCGTGGCACGCAAGGCCTCTGCGGCCTGTTCGAGCGTGCTCGCCGCCGGTGCGCCCACGATCACATGCGCGCGCACCGCCGGCGTCGACACGCCGGCATGCGCGCGACGCCGCCACGCGAGGCCCAGCGCGTCGGCCAGCAGCGCAACGTGGCCGAGGCCCAGCGCGCACGCGGCGGAGCCGAGCCGGTAGGCGGCGTCGCCCGCTTGCAGTGCTTCGCTGGGATCGGCATTCTCAGGCTGGTCGGCCGCACGGGCATGCTCGGTCAACGCGCCGATCGAGGCGTCCGCCGTCTGCAGGAAATCTTCGTACGCGTTCGCATTGACGGTCAGCACGCCCAATTCGCGCGTCAGTGCGCCGCGAGTAGCGCTGACGGCCTGGGCCTGCAACGCTCCCGCTTCCCAAAGCATTTCCGATGCCTGGGTACCCGCAACGTGCCAGTCGACCGTCAAGCCGTAGTCGTGCAGCAGTTCCACCTGATCGGCATCTTCCGCGGCGGCGCCGAACAGGGCGTAATCGCGCCACAGCAGCGCCAACGTTGCACGCACGAGAGAGCGCGGCGCAAGCTCGATCCCGCGCGCGTGGTCGGCCAGCGCGAGGTTGCAACGGGCATAGAAACGCCGCGCGTCGGTTTCACCCGCGGCGCGGCCGCCGACCCGCAAAGCCTTGCCGCAGGCCTTGGCGAGGCGCCAGAAATCGTAGGGATCCGGGCCGGCAAGTTCGCTGGAAACGGCGTCCAGTTCGTCAAGCGCCGCGTTGGTGACGGCGAGCGCCACCGCGCTGCCGGTATCGGCCTGCGAGCGCAGCACCGGCAACAATGCACGCTCATAGCGTGCGCGCAGATGAGCCAACTGGTCGGCGGACCTCGCATGCAGCGACACCGGCGGCACCGGCCGCGCGGTCAGCGCGAGATCTTCGAACGCGACGGTGGAACCGGGTGTGTGCTCGGACAGATGCGCGCAGAGCGCCCGGTAATGATCGAACAGCACGGGCGAGCAGGACAGCTCGCGCAGATTGTGACGCTCGAGCGCGGCGCGGAAGTCGCGCAAAGCCGCGCCGAACACAGGCCGCGCGCTTGCCGCCTCGGCCGGGTCGCCCGCCGCGAGCGGCGAGAGCCGCACCAGCGCGTCGGCAAAGCGCTGCGCGCTCAGCCAGCCGGCTCCGCGCAATGCATGTGACGCACGCAGCAGCGCCGAGGTGCTCTCACTGTGCTGTTCGAACGCCAGCAACGCCTCGGCCAACGCGAGTTCGGCGGGACGGACAGCGCCGCCGCGCGGATTCGGCAAGGCATCGAAGGAAACGGGTGCAGCGGATCGAAGGGTCATGGGCAGACGACACGAAGCTGACGGGCCGTCGCTTCGCGACGCGCGCCAACTGATCGGCTAACGCGCGAACCGGCGACAGGACAATGACAGACTAACGTTGCGACACAGCGCGAGCGAGGACGTTCCGCGTGGACACATCGGGGCAGAACCCGGAGCGTACCCGGCGCATTCGGTCCGGCGCGCCACGCCGGCCGCGAAACACCGTGCCGACGCCGCGCCTGGGTACGCGGCACGAGCCCCGGACCGGCATGCCGGCCGCCCTCCGCGCTTCAGATCTGGACCATCTCGAAGTCTTCCTTACGCGCGCCGCACTCCGGACAGGTCCAGTTTATGGGAACGTCTTCCCAGCGGGTGCCCGGCGCAATGCCCTCCTCCGGCAAACCGGCTTCTTCGTCGTAAATCCAGCCGCAAATCAGGCACATCCAGCTTTGATATTCCATTCTTGTGTCGCGTCGTAGAGTCCGTGGAAACGGGAGCCATGATGGTACCGTGTTGCCGCCCTAATGCCTAGCAGTCAGAAACGCGCAATCGTAGCCTGCGACGGCCTTTGGCCATGCCGTTTGCGGCGGCCGTCACAGCGATCGCGGCGCGATGCCGCGCCCGGCCGCCGCCGGTCCACCGCAATGCGTGGCGGGATGTGAAAAAACGCCCCAGCGGCAGTTTAGGCCGCATAATTGAGCCGATTGCGCACCCTCTGCGCCCAAATTCAGCCTCTTTTAGTCAATCTTCATGCCCAGCGACACGCCTCCGATCGTCCTCACCTTCGGCCTTTCCGATCCCACCGGCGGCTCCGGCCTGCAAGCCGACCTGATGACCCTTGCCAGCATGGGCTGCCACGGGGTTTCCGTGCTCACGGGCTACACCGTGCGAGACTCGGCGAGCTGCGACGAAGTCACCGGCCTCGACCCCGAAGTGGTCGCGACCCAGGCCCGGATGCTGCTCGAAGACATGCCGATCGCCGCGTTCAAAGTGGGCGCCTGCACGCGCGCGGAAGTCGTGAGTGCGATTGCCGAGGTCGTGGCCGATTACGACGACATCCCGTTGATTCTCGCCCCCGACTTCACGCTCGACGACGAGCACGTGCTCTCCGCCGACGAACTGCGCGAAGCGATCGCCGATCTGCTCGCTCCGCAAACCACCCTGCTGGTCGCCGACGCGACCACGCTGCTCGCGCTCGCCCAACCGGACGGCGACGCCGAAGCGCCGAGCCTCGACGCTGCCATCTCGCATCTGCTGTCGCAAGGCTGCGAATATATTCTGTCAACGGAAACCGGCACGCACCGGCATGTCAACACGCTGTTCAGCGAAGACGGCCAGTTGCGCCAGGACATGTGGGACCGTGGCAGCCATCGGATCATGGGGCTGACGGATACGCTGGGGTCGGCTATCGCCGCGTTGCTGGCCAACGGCCAGGATCCGGCTGAAGCCGTGCGCGAGGCGCAGGAATATCTGTATCAGGCCGTGCGTAACGCGTTCCGGCCGGGCATGGGCGCGTATATGCCAGACCGGTTCTTCTGGGCGCGCAGCAGCGACGACGAAACGCCGCCGGCGGCGGGCAAGGACGCAGCGCCAGGCGAAGCGCGGCACTGAGAGCTTGCACGAGGTGCGCCGGCCGCAGGAGTGCCGGCCGCGCCTTCTGATCCGGGCGCTTCAGCCTGCGGCGAGCGCCCACAAAAAAACCCGCAATGTCTGCGGGTTTTTTCTTTGGGAAGCACGCCTTTCAGCGCACTTCCCCATGTCTTCCCTCGCGAGCCTCGCGATGAGGCCCAACCCGGAATTACATGTCCATGCCCATGCCGCCCATGCCGCCGGGCATGCCGCCGGCCATCGGTGCATCTTCCTTCGGCAGTTCGCAAACAGCTGCGTCGGTGGTCAACAGCAGGCCAGCGACCGAAGCTGCGTTTTGCAGCGCCGTGCGCGTCACCTTCGTCGGGTCCACGACACCTGCGTCAACCAGGTCGACGTACTCGCCGGTTGCGGCGTTGTAGCCGTAGTTGCCCGTACCAGCAGCAACAGCTGCCACCACGACGCTGGCTTCTTCGCCACCGTTCGTGACGATCTGGCGCAGCGGCTCTTCCATCGCGCGCAGCACGATCTTGATACCTGCGTCCTGATCGGCATTAGCGCCCTTCAGGCCAGCGATTGCCGTACGTGCACGGATCAGTGCGACGCCGCCGCCAGCAACGATGCCTTCTTCCACAGCTGCGCGCGTTGCGTGCAGTGCGTCTTCGACACGTGCCTTCTTTTCCTTCATTTCGACTTCGGTCGCAGCACCGACCTTGATCACTGCAACGCCGCCAGCCAGCTTGGCCACGCGCTCTTGCAGCTTTTCACGGTCGTAGTCCGACGTAGCTTCTTCGATTTGCGTGCGAACTTGCTTCACACGTGCTTCGATGGTTGCAGCTTCGCCAGCGCCGTCGATGATCGTCGTGTTTTCCTTGCCCACTTCGATACGCTTCGCTTGGCCCAGTTCAGCCAGCGTTGCCTTTTCGAGCGTCAGACCGGTTTCTTCAGCGATAACTTGACCGCCGGTCAGGATCGCGATGTCTTCCAGCATGGCCTTACGACGATCGCCGAAGCCCGGAGCCTTGACAGCAACAGTCTTCAGGATGCCGCGGATGTTGTTCACAACCAGCGTAGCCAGCGCTTCGCCTTCGACGTCTTCTGCGATGATCAGCAGCGGACGGCCAGCCTTAGCGACTTGCTCGAGGACCGGGAGGAGGTCACGAATGTTCGAAACCTTCTTGTCGTGCAGCAGCACGAACGGGTTTTCGAGCACAGCGACTTGCTTGTCCGGGTTGTTGATGAAGTACGGCGACAGGTAGCCGCGGTCGAATTGCATACCTTCGACAACGTCCAGTTCGTCTTGCAACGACTTGCCGTCTTCAACGGTGATGACGCCTTCCTTGCCAACCTTGTCCATCGCTTCAGCGATACGGTCGCCGATCGACGAGTCGCTGTTTGCCGAGATCGAACCGACTTGAGCGATTTCCTTGTTGGTCGTGCAAGGCTTGCTGATCTTGCGCAGTTCTTCGATCGCTGCGAACACAGCCTTGTCGATACCGCGCTTCAGGTCCATCGGGTTCATGCCCGATGCAACGTACTTCATGCCTTCGCGGACGATCGACTGAGCCAGAACCGTTGCGGTCGTGGTGCCGTCACCTGCGTTGTCGCTGGTCTTGGAAGCAACTTCCTTGACCATTTGTGCGCCCATGTTCTGGAGCTTGTCTTTCAGTTCGATCTCTTTCGCGACCGAAACACCATCCTTCGTGACCGTCGGGCCGCCGAAGCTGCGTTCCAGGACAACGTTGCGACCCTTCGGGCCCAGCGTGACCTTCACAGCGTTCGCGAGGATGTTCACGCCTTCAACCATCTTGGCACGGGCGGAATCACCGAATACGACGTCTTTAGCTGCCATCTTCTAACTCCTTGAATTCTCTGGGATATGACCGGGAAAGTAGCGACTGGCGCTTACTTCTGCACCACGGCCATGATGTCTTCTTCGCGCATCACGAGCAGTTCGTTGCCGTCGACCTTGACGGTCTGGCCTGCATACTTGCCGAACAGGACGCGGTCACCAACTTTCACGTCGAGGGCGATTTGTGCGCCTTTGTCGTCACGCTTGCCCGGGCCGACTGCCAGAATTTCGCCTTGATCCGGCTTTTCTGCTGCGGCTTCGGGGATCACGATGCCCGACGCAGTCTTGGTTTCTTGATCCAGACGTTTGACGATCACGCGATCATGCAAAGGACGAAGGTTCATACATACTCCTCTCTTGATTGAGACTGAAGAACGCTGAGAAAACCCGGCTGGCTGAGCCAACCGGCGATGTTGTTAGCACTCTCGTGCAGCGAGTGCTAATTATATGGACGGGTGGTGACAAATTCAAGAAGGGATGAAGGCGGATTGTCGAGATTCGCTCAACTTTGAACTTTGTTCACTTAAGTTTGAACTCCCTGCCCGCATTGGAACGCGGCCACCGCAGATTATTCATAACAAAAACAAGAGATTGCAATCGGATCGTCACTTGCTGAGGCGCACGCTTGGAGCCGGCCACTGCAACCTTTCCAACCGCTGCTTGGGCGCACGTGACCGCGGTGCTCGCAATCCTAGGGAAATCCCTATCATCCTGTCGCTAACATAAATCGGTCGCCGATCAGATAGACACGCACCTTTTGCGTCGCGAACCAATCAAGCGTTTAGGTGAGCGCAGCCTTGAAGGCTCGCGGGTTGGCTTGATAGTACGCGGGCCACGTGGCGTGCAGGATCACAGCGTCAGGCTTTAGCGTGGTGAGCATGGCGGGTATCGCCTGCTGGTTAAGTGCACAGCGCTTGCGCGCGGGCGCGTAGCTGCACGGATAGCTGAGAAACGGCAGACAGCCATCCGCCACCGAGAGCACGCCGGCTTTGCCGTCGCGCTGCGCAAGGTCCGAGAGTCCTTCGGCCAGCGCCGCTGCGTGCGAATCGCCCAGCAGCAAGAACGTGCGCCGCGCGTCAGACTCGCCGAGCTCAAATAGCCCGTGGGCGCTACCGTCGATCGGAGCTGTATGTGTCATGCAGGAGCGGAAGATACCCCACGTCGCTGGAACCCGAGGAGACCAGTGTCACTACGCCGGGGAACCGCTGTGGCATGCCACCCGTCGCGACAATGACGACCGCAGTCAAAAGTGGCACCGTCGCGAGCCCCGATATCCAGGCAAGCCGTCTGGCAACGAGGCCGGCGGGCCGACGGAAGGGCAATTCGGCGAATCGCCATGAGGCGAGCCCGGTCGCAATGGAGAGCAACACGATCGTCGCGGCCCGATAGGCGACCGCATGCGAAGTAAAGTGAAAGAATCCGTAGTCAAGGAACACGATGATGGGCCGGTGCCACAGATAGATCGAATAGGATGCCTGGCCCAGCAGCCGGACCGGCGACAGCGTCAAAAACCAATGCAGCGGGCCCGGGGTCGGCACATTCGCGGATGAGGATCGCGGTCGCGATGCATGGCGCAAGCGCCGCCGCGCCAAGGAAGAGCGTCTCGCTGTCGTAGTGCAACACGCAAAATGCGATGGCGCCGACCGCGGCGGCAGCCAGGAGTCGCGAAAGCGCAGGCGGCAATTTGCGGGCGGGTACGAGGGGAATCAAACCACCAACAGCAAACTCCCACATGCGAGTAGGCAATAGATAAAACGCTGCCTCCAGCTTATAGAAGGCGAGCAGTACAGCGCAGAGGGCAAACGACGTGACCGCCATAAGCGCGAGCGTCGTCACGTCGCGAATCTTTAGACGGCGAAACATGATAAAGATGAACGGGTAGAGCAGATAAAACTGCCATTCGACGGCAAGCGACCACGTATGCAAGAGCGGGTTGTACGCGCGGGTCTGGAGAAAAATAGCTCGTCGCGCGGTAGAAAACGATGTTTGACATGAAGCCGATGCATGAGACGAGCCCGGGGAGCAACATATCCAAATGGACAGGCAAAAAGAGGAAAGATGCGACGATCCCGGTTGTGGCCGCGAGAGCGAGATAGGCCGGCACGATGCGGCGGAAGCGACTCGTGTAGAAACGGACGATCCCATTGCGGTCAAGGGACATCTTCAATACGATGCGAGTAATGAGGAATCCGGATATGACGAAAAATATGTCCACGCCGATAAAGCCGCCGGAGACCCCAAGCATGTCGGCATGATAGAGCAGTACCAGCGTCACCGCGACGAAGCGCAGGCCATCAATGTGGTCAATATATTCGCCGCTTTTCCCCGAAGAGCTCGGATTTTGCATCATGTTTTCGCCTCGACGTGTCACGGCCGCGATCGCGCCGGATGTTCGGTTGATTCGGACAGTCGCCACTCACGCAAATGATGCAGCGCAAACGAAAGTTACGCGCGACCATACCCTGGCAAGATTGGATCGAATCGCCTTCGGCCCAATTTGGCGGTCTAATGGCGTGTATCGCCGAATCGTCGAAGTCGGCCAGCTGAAGTTTCGCTACGCGTTAGTTAAAGCATGTTCGCAGTGTATGTTTAACGGCAGTACCCCAAATAGGTCGGTGAGCTGCGTTTTCCGCCGGCCTATCGCCTGAAAGTATGAAATATTGCAGAGTGCGAATCCATAATGGCGTCGGGCGGCACATGACTTACGGCCAGTGTCGAGCAAAGTACCGGCAATTTGGTCACCGGTTTTCTTTCGACGCTACAGCTTTCGAAAAATAGATAACTTGTTAAGGCTACGCTGAAGAATCCGCTATTCGCCAACGACCCCGAGCCAATCCTGACGAAACGCCACAATGTAGTGTTTCCCGGCGGCGCGTCCTCGCAGGCTTCATCCTCGAGTTCGAGGGTAACGGTCTGTCACCAGCGTCAGCAACGGATTGAGGAAAGCGCTCAGTCATATCTCGACATGATTGAAACTATAGACGGACCAGTCCAACAGGTTCCGATGGTAACGCCGTGCGCCTGCAGCAGACGATCGCGATGTCGCGTCAGCAGATGCGTCAGCTCTAGCAGATCAAACAGCATTTGAAGGACGAACCGGATGGACAACTGTCGCTTACCGACTCGGATTCCCACTCCACCACCAGCGGCGGTAAGAGAACCAGAGTGTGTGGAAACTCCATTTTTGCCGCTGAGCGCGCGATTGCCGGTCAGGTCGATCGAGTTTGATACGGCGAGTTTGCACTAATCGAACATCGCGAGCACAACAAAGCCCCTCGGGGCCTTAGCTTCTAACCATCTTCATGGCCTTCATCGTCCCTGCAACGCCAAGTATGTTCATGACCCGCTTCAGGTTGTAGGCCAACACCTGAAGGCTCATCTCCGTACTCACCCGCCCGAGCGTCCTGGTCAGGAAATGTGCGGGACCCATCCAGTGCTTGAGCGTACCGAAGACGTGCTCGACAGTACTTCGGCGGATGGTCATTGCATCGGGCTTCCGGTCGAGCCGGCGCTGCATGGCTTCCAGTGTGTTCTCGTGCTCCCACCGTCGGATGCGACGATAGTCGCTCGGTGAACATCGTTCCTTGAGATGGCAACGCGGGCAGGCGCTGGGCCAGTAAACCCGCAGATTCATATCATGCTCAACGGTCGTGAATCGAAGGATGGCTCGCTCGCCAGCAGGGCATCGATACACATCGCTTTTTGCCACATAGACAAAGTCGGCCTTGGTGAACAGACCTTTCTTCCGCGATGCGGAGGTGAGCGGCTTGGGAACGTACGCGCTGATGTCGTTCAGATCGCATGCCCGTATCTCCGGGCCGCTGAAGTAACCCCGATCAGCAACCACCTTCAGCTTCGATCTGCCCATCGCGTCCTTCGCAGATACCGCCATTCTGCTGAGTTGGCCGTGATCGTTTCCAACGTTCGTTACTCCGTGCTCAACGATCAGGTGATGCTTCGTATCTACGGCGGCCTGAACGTTGTAGCCCACTATGCCGGAGCCTCTTCCGCTTGTTGCCATGGAACGTGCGTCGGGATCCGTCATCGACAGCTGTTTGTCCGGTTGCTTTTCTAACTGCTTCCTGACCTGTGCGAGCTCACGCATCTGCTGGCGCAAGCGGGCGATCTTCTCGTACAGGCGAACGGTCTTCACATCGAAACCCGTTGGACTGGTCCGGTCTGCGGTCTCAATCAGGTCAAGATATCGCTGCACACTTTCCTCAATCTGCTGCTGACGCTTGTCGATCTTGCTAGCCGTGTAGTTCCTGTCGCGGCTGTTTGACGCCTTGAACTTGCTACCGTCGATGGCCACCATGTCACTGGATAGCAGCTTCAGTCCGCGACACAGTTCGACGAAACGCCGGCATACGTTGCGAATGGCTGCGCCGCTGTCGCGGCGAAAGTCGGCGATCGTCTTGAAGTCCGGAGCCAGACGCCCCGTTAGCCACATCAACTCGACGTTGCGCTGACATTCACGCTCGAGACGCCGGCTCGAAGGAATCCGGTTCAGGTAGCCGTAGATATAGATCTTGAGCATCACACCTGGATGGTAGGACGGGCGGCCCGTGATCGCTGGCGTGGTACCGTTGAAACCAAGATCTGCAAGGTCCAACTCGTCAACGAAGGCGTCTATGACCCTGACCGGGTTGTCCTGTCCGATGTAGTCATCGACACATTCTGGAAGTAGTGCGACCTGCTTGCGGTCATCGCCTTCAACGAATCGCTTCATGAGTCACCCAGTCTCAGCGCGTTGATTCAGTTTAGGCGATCAATGCGTTTTCACACACTCTGGAACCAAAACCGCCAGCTACAACGTGCAGGTTGCCGTGGATACAAAGCACCATCTGATCGTCGAGTACGAGGTGACGAATATTGGTAGCGATCACGGGCAACTCAGCGGAATTGCAAGTTCTGCGAAGAGCGCGATGGGCAGGCCAAAGTTGAGGGTGGCGACTGACCGCGGCCACTTCAGTGTTCCGGACACCGGCGTGCCAACTAGCGGGGACTACGCCGTATGTCCCGAAACCAGTTACCTCGGCGTCAATGAAGAAAGGGGTCTTTAGGAGGCACTGCCCACCTGGTGTGACGGCAAGTACTCGCATAGACGCTACCAAACGTTGCGCTGCGAAACGCACTCAAGCAGGTTTTATCGCCCATATGAATCCAATCGGGAGATAGGTATTAGCGCCTATGTTCGCTATTCCCCTTGTAGCGCTTGCCGATAAATATGGAAGGAATGCCTTCTCATCACATCATCGAGACCTCGTCCTACCAAGAATAGCAAAGTGTCGAACCGACAGTCTTGAGCGTAGACATTGCCAAGCGGATCTTCCAGCTGCACAGGACAGGCGGGGATACCGGCAAAGCCCTCGACAGGCGACTCCGTCGCAGCAAGTTCCTGGAGCACTTCGCTAATCGTAGCCTTCCTTATTCCGATGGAGACGGCGGAAATTCAAACAATACAGGGAACGCCACCCTCATTGAACTTGGGCACGAGATAAAACTGATGTTCCGGCAAACTCGTCAAGGCGTATGTGAAAAAAAATGATATCGCCGGTGCGCGCCATCCCGGCAGCTGAAAAAACATTTGGGTGTGAGAGCCGTGCACGTTAAGACTGAAGCACAGCAGGTCGTTCTGGCGTTCCATTTCATAAGCCAGACGCTAGTTATATTCGGACACGCCAGTCCAACTGCTTACGGGCTTTGCTGGGCAAGTACCGAGAAGTAATGGCAGTTAGGCGTGCATCAACGAACCGGGCCATGCCGGACCCTCTACCATGTCTCGCACACGCCCACCCCAAGGCTCCGATAGATTCCCTTCGGGAAAAACGGCAGCCGCTTGTCGACATCGATACGCCGATCGCCATCATCAAGCAGCGACTTCGTGCATGGCTACGTGAGAACCTGACCCGCAGGACAATCGTGGAAACTCGAGACGTGGGGTCTCTCACTACAACGCTGTTGTCGCCTCCAGCAGAGAGGAGTCCGGTATCTGCGCACCCTCATCATCCACGGTTCATGCTCGGTGATGAAAACGGATATGCCAAGTCGGTCGATCGCGAAACGAAATTTGCGGCAAACCTGTCCATGCCTCGCAGGTACACGTGCGTTAGCGCACACAATATTTCGTGTGTCCCTCAGAAGTAAGGTTGAATCTTTTGAGAAGTAGTCCATACTTCAAAATTACGCATTCAGGCAGCCAGTCCGTCGCTGAGGTAACCGTGCGATGGACCCGAAACAGCCTGTTTTTTCCTCTCACTCCTAGGGGAGTTAGCTATGGTTTCCACACCATTCACGCGGCGCGTGTTCGTCCAGGGAACCGCGTCGGCAATCGCACTTGCCTCACTCCCCCGACTAAGCATTGGAGCGACGGCCACTACTATCAGACTTGAATGGCAAGCGTTCAAGGCTACGCCGCACTACGCATCGTTTCTTAACGCGGTTCAAACGATGAAAGCCAATGCCAATTCCGCCAAGCCCGCATCCTGGCAGTACTGGGTCAACGTTCACCTCAATTATTGCCCTCACGATTTGCCGTATTTTCTGACGTGGCATCGCGGTTATATCTATTATTTCGAGCAGCAGTTGCGAACCGTATCCGGCGATAGCGGCCTGATTCTCCCGTACTGGGATTACTATACGTATCCCGTCATGCCGTCAGAATTCACGGATAATGCGAGTGGCAATCCACTCTACGTTTCGCGAGTGAACACGAACGTCTACCAGGCTCTCTCTCTGAATCCGTTCAGAACCAGCGTGACAAACTTTCAACGTGGCCTGAGCAACGCATTCGAAACTTCTCTGGAGAGCGTGCCGCATGATGCGGTACACGACATCATCGGCGGTTATATGGGGGACATTACGACGGCCCCGATAGATCCGATTTTCTATTTGCATCATTGCAACCTCGACCGCTTGTGGAACGCGTGGTCGCTGCGCTCGACGAGCAAGATACCCGCGGCGAACAATAGTTATTGGAACGGTAGTTTCACATACGCAAGCGGTCTGACAATGACCAAGTCCCGAACGCGCACGACGACGGGGCTGGGATACGACTATGCCAACGACAAGATGCCCACCGTATTGCCGCCACAGGCGCATGAAGGAAGGATTATTCGTGTGCAAGGACAGACCATGCTGAATCAGACGCGTCCGGCGGTAGCCGCATTGACGACGACCCCACCACGCACCGTGTCCTCAACGCGCGAGTCGTTGGGGGGCGTGAGGAGCGTGTCGCTAGGTAACGACTCCTTGAGCGCCACCATTCCGCTTCAGGCAACCAGCACGAACACTCTGCAGAGTGTGCTCACGACTTCGCCTGCGGTGGGTCTGAGCAATTCGTCAGCGGCAACAACTGCGAGCCCACTGGCCGCGACTCCAGCCACGAAGTTCCCGTACGTGAAGCTCGTTCTCGACGGCTTAGCCATTTCGCAGGCGGCCAAAGCCGGGGGGTTCTTCTACAACGTGTATATCAATTTGCCCGCTACCGGAGACGTGAATGCCGCAGGGGCACCGCACTTCGTCGGCACGCTCGGCTCTTTTGAAATTTCGACTGCGGCACATCACGGCATGAACATGATGAACTACGACGTGACCGATCTGCTGGCACAGCAAGGTGTGACCAAACTGTCCCAGATCGTGGTTTCGTTCGTGCGTATCAATGCTGCCGGCTCGCCGAGCGGCAATGCGATTGCTATTCAGGAGATACGAATCGAACTGGGCGCGGATGCGCCATAGCGGATCGAGCCATGCGGCTAAGATGGGTAGACGAAAACGACGCAGGTTGAAAGTTATTTCGAAGCGGCATGCGCTTGAAGTCCCGGCGACTGGCGCGGCGGTATAGGCGCCGCGAGTATGCCTACGGGACGGCATGCCGCGGACGCGAATTCGCGGCTGAGGATATTGAACGCGTAGTCGATGGAGTTCAGCTTGCCCATATGCCGACTTGAGACGGTTTCTTGTTTCTGGCTGGGAGTTCCAAAGCGCCCAACAGATGCGCGTCACTCGCGCCGAACGCCACGGCGCATGCGTTGGCATAACGCCCGGTGAAGTGTAAATACGACTCGGCCAGAGCATCAGGAGCAAGCGAGGACCGGATACCATGACTTTGCAAAGACCATTGGTGCAATTCCTACAAGGCTTTCAAAGCAGGCAACAATCTGTCGAACTCCCGCTTCACCACGCCATAACATTCGCACACACGTTTTTCGAGCCCCGGTCTGTCCAGTACCTCGATGTGGCCATGACTGTAGCGAATCAACCCCGCGTCCTGCAATTTAAGCGCGGCCTCGGTTACCCCGGAGCGGCGCACGCCCAGCATGTTGGCGATCAGTTCCTGGGTCATCTTCAATTCGTTTGAAGAGAGGCGGTCGATGCTGAGCAGAAGCCACCTGCACAACTGCTGGTCGATCGAATGGTGTCGATTGCACACGGCGGTCTGCGCCATCTGCGTGATCAGCGCCTGCGTATAGCGAAGCAGAAGGCGCTGCACGGGGCCGGCGCGATGAAATTCTTCTTTCAGGATTTGAGCATCGAGCCGATACGCCTTGCCGGCGCTCTGCACGACCGCCCGGCTGGGCGTGGTCTCGCCCCCCATGAACAGCGCGATGCCGATGAGCCCTTCGTTGCCGACAATCGCGATTTCGGCGGACGCACCGTCCTCCATCACATACAGCAGCGACACGATACAGGTGGTCGGGAAATAAACGTAATTGAGGCGATCGCCCGATTCGTAGACGACGTTGCCCAACGGCATATCCATGAGCACCAGATGTGGCGCCAGGCGCTCCCACTCCAGCTGAGGCAGCACGGCCAGCAGATGATTTTCGTTTTCTTGATGACCTTGAGCCATTTCACCCTCTCAGCAACTCGCCCGGAACCGCGCCGCTTTCGCCGACGATTTCCTGACGATAAAGATGGATAGAAGGAGGAATACTCCAAGGCCTTGACGGGCTATACCGCAGCACGACGCGAGGCGGCAATCTTCGCGCGACCCAAAGTCTGGCCGTTATATAGTCGATTATAAGTCGCGCCGGTATTCGACGCAGATTCGCGCCCTGGCATGGCATCGCGTTACGGCCCAATATGGATTGCGCATCGCGCGAACTTCGAGATTCTTTGCTCGGTTCGCCCGTCCCACGCGGTTCATCGGCTGAAAGGCAATTGTCCGCTTCGCCTGCACGCTGCCAAAAAGACGCGCAGGCAGATGTGGCTACACGATGATCGGCAGCTTGAGCGTGAATTCGCTGCCTTCACCGGCGCCCGCACTTGCGGCCGAAACCGTACCGCCGTGAGACTGAGCAATCGCATTGACGACCGCGAGGCCAATGCCAAGGCCGCCCGCACTGGAACCGATCGTTCTGCTGGATTGCGCGAACAACTCGAAAATATGCGGCAGCAGGACAGGCGAGATTCCCGATCCATCGTCCTTGATCTTGATGACAACATTGTTGCCTTCGGCAAGCACGGTCATGCGTATATTGCCCCGCGTCGGCGTGTATTTCACCGCGTTGTGCAGCAGATTGCTGACGGCCTGCGTCAAACGGAGCGGATCTCCTTCAACGCGCAACGTCCTGTCTGGAATCGACACGGTAAAAACCTGATTCTTCGCAGCGGCGGCGGCGGCCGTAATCTCGCAACTGTCGGCAAGGAGGGTCGCGATCTCGACGTCGACCTTGTTGAGGCGGAGTGCGCCCTGATCGACGCGGGTCGCATCCATCAGATCCTGCGCGAGCCGTGCGATCCCGTTGACCTGCCGATCGATCATATCGATCAGCCGGAGTATCTCCGGACGCTCGGCCGACGCGTTGCGAATCAGTTGGCTGGCCATCCGCAACGGCGTCAACGGACCGCGCAACTCGTGTGCCACCATAGCCAGAACCTGATTGCTCAGCGGTGGCGCTTCGACGCAATGATCCGCCGCGCACGCATCCGCCAGAAAACCGTCTGCGGATGCCCGGCAACCACGCTTCATCATTGCATCGGTCACCACCAGACCGCTCAACACAGAATCACCCGAAGACGACTCGGTGGACGTCAGATATGCTGACATTTCGATCCCCATTTCGCGGCTCGCTGGACGACGAAGAGCAAAGAAAAGCGTGTCACGGGCCGATATTCAAGAAGGTAGCAGGCTGCTTGCAAAGCACCGGCACCGCACGATTCGCCAACACCTGCCCTGACGCGATCAGGAATCCACGAATGGCGGACAGATTGCAATGACAGCGTCGCAAATGCGGTTCGGTAAGTCTGTACGGTGGCGTTCAGATCGGCAAGAGCGACCGAATTACGCCAAAACCGCGCGGGTTTCAAAGACTTTCAAAGACATCCGATCTGATGATCCGTGCAGGCGCGAGCGGATCGAGTACCTGTCCGACAGCCGGCACGTGCCACGACGATCAACGTGGATTGTGCGTTCGAACATAGACAGCGGTCTGTACGTTGTCGTACCGCATTCTCCCGCGCGGGCGCGTAGCGTGTCTCTTATCGTCGACCAGCGGGGAGAAAATCATGCTTAGACGAACCTTTATCTGGGGCACGCCCGGATCGCTTCTGGCACTCGGCACTGTGCTTTCAGGCTGCACCACCACTCCTTCATCCGACGTGAGCCGTAGCGAGCAGAGGGACAAGCGTCGCTCTATCGATGCAGGTGTCGACTCGACTCTCACGCGCGTCTATGGGCTCGCGGGCGGCGCGCGCGAACTGGTCGGCAAGGCCCACGGCGTATTGACGTTCCCCTCCGTGATCGACGCCGGCTTCGTGGTCGGCGGCCAGTATGGCGAAGGGTCCTTGCGGGTCGGCGGACGCACGGTCGGCTACTACAGTACGGCGACCGGTTCGATCGGCTGGCAGATCGGCGCGCAATCGCGCGCGATCGTATTCCTGTTCATGACCGACGATTCGCTCAACCGCTTCCGGAGCAGAGACGGCTGGTCGGCCGGCGGCGATGCCTCCGTAGCCGTGCTGAAAGTCGGTGCGAACGGCGATCTCGACACCAGCACGGCGACCGGACAGGTCGACGCCTTCGTGCTGACCAACACCGGCCTGATGGCGGGTGCGTCGCTGCAAGGCACCAAAGTCACGCGGCTCGCGTCGCTTTGACATTCAAACCGGGGAGCGCGCGATGCGCGCCCCTCGTCGTTGACACACATCGTCGACACACAGAGTGGAAAAACCATGTTGCGAAGCATACAAGACTTGCACGGCAGCACCGTCAGCGCGCTGGACGGCGACATCGGCCCAGTCATTCAGGCTTATTTCGACGACGAGTCATGGGGTGTGCGTTATCTGGTGGTCGACACGGGCGACTGGCTCAATGACCGGCAAGTGCTGGTTTCGCCGTATTCGGTGGAACATACCGACCCTGGATCGGATATCGTGCATGTCAGCCTGTCGCGACAGCAGGTGAGCGACAGCCCGATACTGGACACCCACAAGCCGGTGTCGCGGCAGCACGAGATCGAATATCTGCACTACTACAGCTATCCGACTTATTGGGGCGGTCCTAACCTGTGGGGCATGGGCGCCTACCCGGCCTATGATCCAACAGGTGTAGCGCCGGACGCCCTGCCCGACGAGCAGCCAGATCCAACCTTGCCAGCGAACGACACGCAACCCGACGTTCATCTGCGCAGCACGAACGAGGTCAAGGGCTATCACCTCAAAACCGCCGACGGCAGCATCGGTCACGTATCCGATTTCATCTATGACGACACCGACTGGGCGATTCGCTACCTGGTCGTGGAGACGCGCAACTGGTGGCCCGGCGGCAAAGCGGTGCTGATCGCGACTCGCTGGATAGACGGAGTAGACTGGTTCGATTCGACCGTATCGACAGCCTTGATGCGCGACGTCATCAGGAAGAGCCCGGCTTATGACGACTCGATGCCGGTCGGCCGGCGCTATGAAGTCGATCTGCATCGGTTTTATGACCGGCAGGGATATTGGCCGGGTGCCGGCGACGAGAAAATCCCATCGCAATGAGGCGCCGCGCGGACCACGGTCCTCGTCCAATCCGGACAGTGCCGGATCGATCGAAAACGAAAGTATCCGGAAGCATTAAACGCGGGAGCAGGTCATGAGACAAAACATTCAGAAGTTATACCAGGCCCGTATTCATACATTTACCCCCGAATGTCAGGAACTGCAGGACGGTACATTCGATTTTCACCTTCGGCATGCGGTGGAGGGCACGCTTCCTTCGACTGACAGGCACTACGAGGTCGGCGTTTTTTCGACAAGCGAGGAAGGCTATGCGGCTGCCCTTGCGTACGGCGACAAATACATTGCGGAACATAAGTTCGGGATGTAGCAACACCGACGGTCATTGACGAAACGCAAGCAAACGCGAACAGACACAAACTTTACCCGGCAGTGACGACGCCCGTCTGGCTGTCGTTCAATCAGACGGACGGCGCTATGGCAGACCGAATCATTTCAAGCACGACACACGACGCTCACATGAGCGTCGAGGATCATATTGCCGATGGATGGATGGCAAGCGTGTGTATCGTTCCAAAGGGCGCACCCAAGGGCAACGAACTCATCAAACTCGACGCCGTTTTCGAACGCGAAGATCTCGCATGGGAATCGGTCGAAGCGCTTGCGCGTGCCGAGCTCAACAGTCTGAAATAGCACACCACCGCACTTTCAATCCCCATTGTGCATGACGCAATGGTCTGCGTACCGCTCATCTTTCAAGGACAACCCGCATGACTCCCTATGATGTCGTAATCGCGGTCTTCGATGACCACCATAATGCCGACGCCGCCGTGCGCAAGCTGATAGACGGCGGCTTCGACATGAAGAATTTCAGTGTGATCGGCAAGGGTTATCACACCGAGGAAAAGATCGTCGGTCTCTACACGGTCGGCGACCGCATGAAAATGTGGGGCAAATACGGCGCGTTCTGGGGCGGCCTGTGGGGCTTGCTGATGGGCGGCGTATTCCTGACTATTCCGGTGCTCGGCCCGGTCGTCGTGCTGGGTCATCTCGCCGTCATGATCGTGTCGGCTGTCGAAGGGGCGGTCGTTGTCGGCGCCCTCAGTGCTTTGGGTGCGACGCTCGTGCATATGGGGCTGCCCAAGGACAGCGTGATCCATTACGAGGCCGCCATCAAGGCCGACGGATTCATCGTGATGGGTCACGGCACGCCTGATGAAATGGCGCGCGCAAAGGCCGTTCTCGCGCTCCATCAACCCACGCGCCTCGATTCGCACGAAGGACTCACGCCCACCGCAGCCACCACTCACGAAACCGCCTGACGGCCCGGCAGCCAGGAGAGGCCTTGCTTATGGACACTCATGGACACGCTGACCCGAGGTCCAGTCAGGCAGCTTCACCTGGCTCACCCGACATGGCGACGCCCGCGCGCACCTATTCCACCGGGATCACGGCCGGAGGAACGCGCGGCGCGTCATGCACGCTCGCCCAATCGCTGCGGCGCACGTGGTGGATGATCAGGGGAATCCCCGCGAACACCACAATGCCGATGACGACCAGTCCCGTATAAAGCCAGGGCGAACCGACCGGCAACTGATCCGGCGGGAAGAACGACACGACGAAGCTGAACAGCACCCCGGCAAAGCCGATGCCGGCGGTCAGCCACATGCCGGCAAAACCGCCGGGCACCGTGAACGGGCGCGGCAAAGCCGGTGCCGAATAGCGCAGCCGGATCGCCGCCGCGTACATCAGCATGTAGGCGATCAGGTAGAGCGCGATCGTCATGGCGGAGATCAGAAAGAATGCGACCGACACATCACGGATCACGAAGTAGAAGCACGAAATGACCGTCACGATCAGACCTTGCACCAGCAGAATATGAGTGGGCATACCCTTGCGATTCTTCGCCTGAAGGATCGGCGGCAATTCGCCTTCGTGCGCGGTTTCAAGCAGGCCGCGCGACGGACTGCCGAGCCAGGCCAGCACACCACTGATCGCTCCGACGCCGACCAGCAGCGACAACGCCGACACAGCCCAGTTCATGTGCCAGATGTCCACCAGCACCGCGCTGAATGCGTCGAACACGCCGGATTGCAGCGATATCTTCTCGTACGGCAAGATCGCTGCAATCGGCAGCGCGCCGAGTGCGAAAATCAGCACCGAAATCAGCGCACCCAGTCCGATCGCCGCGGGATAACCGCGACTCGGGCTGCGCATGTCGATCACATGAACCGCCTGCACCTCCACACCGGCAAACAGTAACATGATGCCGGCCAGAAACGAGATCGTGCCGAAGCCGTGAATCGCGGGCCAGAAGCGCGCGTGACCGTCTTGCGAGAGAGCCGCATCGTTCAGGTGTTGCCAGCCGAGCGGGTGTCCACTGCTGATCCAGTAGCCCAGCAGCGCGAGCAGCACGAGGCCCGGCACGATGGTGCCGATCACGAAGGTCCAGTTGGCGATCCTCGCGAAGACTTCGACGCCTTGCAGCACGACCCACGTCGCGAGCCAATATGCGACGATGCAGAAGATGCCGACATAGGCGCCGTTCTTCGCCAGTTCCGGCCGGCCGATCGTATAGGCGAGCGCCGCCGCGCCGAAGGTCAGCGCAACCGGATACCATACGACGTTCTGGATCCATTGCAGCCAGATCGCGAGAAAACCCCAGCGCGTGCCGAACGCCTCCGCGACCCACGTGTAGATGCCGCCGGGCCGGTCGGCGAACGCGCCGCCCAGTTCGGCGGAAATCAGCGACGCGGGAATCAGATAGAAAACGACGGTGAAGGCGAGATAGACGAACATCGTCATCTCCTCCTTCGCCAGCAAAGGAAGTCCGCGCAGACTCGTGACCACGGCAGCGGCCGTCATCAGACCGATCGCCGTCACGCTCAGATATTTGCCGCGTTTTGCGGCATCCGCTGCCGGCGGTGCGGCCGCGGCGGTGACTGTGTTGTCCATTTCGTGTGCCCCTGTGAACAGGCGATATCAATTGTGGTGGAAGGTCGGACCGGCGCTCGAATGCAGCACCGGATTCTTCGTCAGATGCCCGATGGCGTGCCTGATGTCCTCAAGCAGCATCGCCGCCATGTCGCGCGTCACACCACGCCGGATCAACACGCGTTGCACGATGGTGTCCTCGCGCCCTGCCGGCAGTTCGTACGAGGCGATCTGCCAGCCGCGCATGCGTACCTGATCGGACAGGTCGAATAGCGTGAAGCCCGCTGTTTCCGGATGCTTCAGCTTGTAGCAGACAGCCGGCAGCGCGCCGCGCCCGTCGTAGATCATTTCCAGCTGGTCGATCTTCGCCAGCCCGTCGGCCAGCGCCTGCGCGGTGTCGGCGCATTCCTGCTGGATCCGTCGGTAGCCTTCACGGCCCAGGCGCAGCAGCATGTAGTACTGCGCGATGATCTGTCCGGCCGGACGGGAGAAATTCAATGCGAACGTCGGCATGTCGCCGCCCAGATAATCGACGCGGAAAATCAGTTCGTCGGGCAGATCCTGAGTGCTGCGCCAGACTATCCAGCCGACCCCGAGCGGCGCGAGTCCGTATTTGTGGCCCGACGCGTTGATGGATTTCACGCGCGGCACGCTGAAGTCCCATTCGAGGTCCGGCTGGATGAACGGCGCGACGAAGCCGCCGCTGGCAGCGTCGACGTGAATCGGAATATCCAGTCCGACATTGGCTTGCAACGCGTCGAGTGCGCCTGCCAGCGCCTTTACCGGTTCGTAGACGCAGGTGAAGGTGATGCCGAGTGTGGCTACGACGCCGATCGTGTTCTCGTCGCAATACTCGGCCAGATCTTCCGGCGTTAGCCCGGTCGCGTCGCCGCGCAATGGCACCTGGCGCATCTCGACGTCGAAGTAGCGGGCGAATTTGGCCCAGCACACCTGCACCGGGCCGCACACGAAGTTCGGCTTGTCGGTCGGCTTGCCCTGCGCCTCCCTGCGCTTTTTCCATTGCCACTTGAGCGCGAGACCGCCGAGCATGCAAGCTTCGCTCGAACCCGTGGTCGAACATCCGGTGGTCTTCCATGCCTTGCTGGCATGCCACAGATCCGCGAGCATGTGCACGCAGCGCATTTCGATCTCCGCCGTTTGCGGATACTCGTCCTTGTCGATCATGTTCTTGTCGATGGACAGATCCATCAGGTGACGCACTTCGTCGTCGGCATACGTGGTGCAGAACGTCGCGACGTTCTGCCGTGAATTGCCGTCCATGAACAGTTCGTCGCGCACCAGATCGAATACCGCGCGGCGATCGGACGACGCCTCCGGAATCCGGTACTTGGGCAGCGATGAACCCGAGATCGTCGCGGCGTATTCATCGGCGACGTCCTCGGGCGTGGGCGGTGGTGATTTGAGAAAAGTCATGGCGTGAAGCTCCTGATTTGAAGTGAGCGCGCCCGGCTCGTGACGATCCCGTGACGAATACCGGAGCGAATGAAATGAAGATGTCAGGTCGGCAGAAAAACTTCCACGCCCACGGTGCGCGCCACGGCGATCGAAGTCGGTACGGTGCCGTACCGCATTGCGGCGTCGCGGCCATGCGTTCATTGCGTTACGCCGTCATTGAGCGCAAGGTAGCGCCACTCACCGCGCTGTTTCCGACCGGCTGTTACGCTGTCGAATTCCGTGACCGGCGAAGTAAAATGTCTGCAGAAGCCCGTCGTCGTCGACGGCAAGGTTCGGACTGCGGCGCGCCGGGCGCGGGCAATCCAGTCCCGGCGACGATGCTCGCGGTCCGCACGAATTCCTGGAGGCCAATATGTATAAACGCATTCTGGTAGCGATCGATGGCAGCGAGACGTCTGGACATGCGTTCGACACCGCGTTGCAACTCGCTCGCGACAATGGCGCACAATTGCAGCCGCTCTATGTCATCGACAACCCGTTGATGGCGTACGACGCGTCCGGCTACGATCCGACCGCCTTGCGCGACGCCTCCATGCAGGAAGGCCAGCAGTTGCTGGCGGATGCACTGGCGCGCATGAAACATGAGAACGTGGCCGGCGAGCCGCGCATCGTCGAGGTCGCGCCGATCGGCGAAGACATCTCGGAGCGGATCCGCATTTCGGCCAACGAATTCAATGCGGACCTGCTGGTGCTCGGCACACATGGCCGACGAGGTTTCAAGCGACTGTTTCTAGGCAGCGTGGCCGAGCGCGTGGTGCGCAGTGCGGGCCTGCCGGTATTGCTGGTGCCGAGCCGGCAAGCGCAGACCCCGGTCGTGCAGGCCGCGCGACCGGGACACGCCGACGTCGCCGCGGCGATGTACGAATTGCCCGTTAGCGGCGGCCACATGCATGGTGGCGACGCCCAGCCGCAATGATCGACTCGGGCGCGCTCGCCGGTCATACCGCCCGCCATCCCGCGAGCAGTCTGCTTTAGAATCATTTCGGCGCTGGAGCGAAACGCGGCTACGCGTCCGGGCTCGCACTCCTGCAGCACCTTCTATTGCGTCCCGACCCATGAGCACTCCGCAGCGCCGCTCCGCCAGCACCCCGCTCATGCCGGAAAGCGGCGCGTTGCCGCCCCCGGCGAAGCCTGGCGTCGAGACCGGCCTCGTGCGTATCGCGCCTGGCCTGCTCGGCAAAACATCGCGGCTGCGCTCAGTCATGGTCTGGGTCGTCGGAGTGATGGGCTGTATCGCCGTCATCCTGGTGGTGCTGCACCTCGGCTCACTGCAGAAGATGGCCGAACTGATACGCTCGGCGCGCCCCGGCTGGATGCTGGTCGCACTCGCCGTTCAATGCGGCACGTATGTCAGCGCGGCGTTCGTATGGCGCCAGACTTTGCGCGAGGCCGGACATCCTCTGTCCCTGCGCACCTTGACACCACTCGGCATCGCCAAGGTATTCACGGATCAGGTGTTGCCGAGCGGCGGCATCAGCGGCACGATGCTGGTGGTGCGTGGCCTGACCGGCCGGCACGTCCCGGCCGGAATAGCGATGGCGGCCATGCTGGTCGGCATGGTGTCCTACGACATCGCCTATCTGCTCGTGGTGCTCGCAAGCGCCGGCATGCTGTGGTGGCAGCACCGGCTGAACACGGCATTGGTCATCGGCGTGGCGGTCTTCGTAGTGGTCACCGTAGCGGTGCCGGCCGCCGTGCTGGGACTCAAACAATGGGGCCAACGTGCGCCGATCGCGTGGCTCAGCAAGTGGCTGGGCGTCACCACCCTGCTTCGACAATTGACCGACGCGCCCACTCATCTTCTACGCAGCCCGCGCCTGCTACTGCAAACTGTCGGGCTGCAACTGGCCATCTTCGTCTGCGATGCCCTGACGCTCTGGCTCGCGTTCAATGCGATCGGCGAAGTGCCGCCGCTTTGGGTCGTGTTCGTGAGCTTCATCATTGCGTCGATGGTGGCCACCATCGGTCCGATTCCGGTCGGCCTGGGGACCTTCGAAGCCACCTCCGTGGGAATGCTGAATCTGCTCGGCGTGTCGGTGGAGGCGGCGCTCGCCGCCACGCTTCTGTTGCGCGCGCTGACCTTCTGGCTACCGATGCTGCCCGGCATCTGGCTGGCTCGCCGGGAGATTCGGCTTCATTAGGCGGCGCGGATCGCATTCGAGGTGATCGGGTCCATTCACGACGCGACACGACACCACACGCGGCGCGGATTCATGCAACGTCTAACTGATCTTCAGCCGCGCAAACAGCGGGATTTTGGCGGCCGCGAGCACGAAAGCGAAAACCACTGTGGCCGCCAACACCCCGCCAATCAGCATCGGCGGCAGCGCCGTCATCGCGATTCCGCCGATCGCAAGGCCGGCGGCAATCAGCACATCCGCAACCGACGACGCCATCACCCACACACTCGGCCGCGTACCCCACATGTGCCGCCGGTGCCGGATCGCGTATAACGTGGCCTGCCCACCGAACACGAGGAGCACGAAGGTCAGTGTGCGCAAGGCGTCGAGATTCAGGCCCATCGCAAACTTGCCGAGCGCGAGCACACCGCTGCAGAACGCCACGAGCGCGAACCCGACGAACACACCGACCACGGTCAGATTCGAAATGCGCCAGACATTCGGCGACGGAGACGGCTCGACGCGATCGGTGGTGAGCGACATCGCGAGAAAGTCACCCGCGATCATCAGAATCACCATCAGCAGCGGAGTCAGAATGGCGTGCCCGGTAACCAGCAGGCCGATCACCAGCATGAACGCGGTGGCGATCTTCTTGAGGACCGAATTCAGCATGTAGGTGAGGATGCGCTGGAACGTGAGGCGGCCCTCCGTGACCGCCGTGACGATGCCGCCCAGCCCGGCTTCGGTGAGCACCATGCCGGCGGCAGAGCGGGCAACATCCGTGGCGGTCGAAACCGCGATGCCGATCTGAGCCTGGCGCAGCGCGGGCGCGTCGTTGGCGCCGTCACCGCACATGCCTACGGTATGGCCGGTCTGCTGGAACGCCTTCACGAGCTTGTATTTGTCTTCCGGCAGGACACCGGCGAACACGGCAAACGACTGCGGGTCGGCCCGATCGGGCATGCTGCCCGGCGGGCAAACCGGACCGGTGAGTCCGATTGCCTGCGCGACGCTCGCGGCCGTGGCCGGGGCATCGCCCGATACCATCACCACGCGCACGCCGAGCCCGTGCAATTCCTCGATGAATGCAGCCGAATCGGCGCGCGGCGGGTCGCTCAGCGCGACGAGTCCAACCACCTGCAAGGCATCGGCCGTGCCCGCCGCTACCGCCAGCACGCGCAGGCCCTGCCCTTCAAGTTCCGCCGTCCGCGCCGCGGCCTCCGGCGAAGCTTGCGAAAGCGAGATCACGGCTGCGGATGCCCCTTTGACGATCCGCTGGATCGCATGCGAAGGATCGCTGACGCTCGCTTCGGACGTCCTGGTCGACGGATCGAATGGCTTGAGCGCGACCAGTTTCAGTACGCTGTCCTCGGGAGTAGGCGCAACGCGCGCCGCCGCATCGAGAATCGCTTTGTCGACGGGATCCTGGCTGCCGGCAGCGCTCGCCAGTGCCGCCAGTATCAGCACGCGGTTCATGTCGAAGCCCGGCATCGGCGCAACGGTGCTCACGGTCAGCGCATTGCAGGTCAGCGTGCCGGTTTTGTCGGCGCACAGCACGTCCATCGTGCCGGCCTCATCGACGGCGGACAGCCGGGTCGACAGCACACCCTGCGCCGCGAGCGCACGCGCGCCGAGCGCGGCCGACAGCGTGAAGGTAGCGGGCAGCGCAACGGGAATCGACGCCAGCACCGCTGTCAGGATCAACGGCACGATGTCGGCGAGCGGCATGTGCAGATATAACGCGTAGCCCACCAGCAACGCGATCACGGCCACGCTGAATGCGGCGAGATTGCGGACCACCAGCAGCACGGCTGTTTGCTGAGAACTCGCTATATGCGCGGTACGGACCAGTTCCGCGGTCCGGCCAAAACGCGTGTGCGTACCGGTGGCCGTCACGAGTGCCAATGCCTCTCCGCGCCGCAATGCTCTCAACTTAAGCCCCACTCCCTCAAGCAAGTTTGTACGTAAGATGGAAGTGAGGCTTGGCTTTTCTGGGTGGTCTTGGATACGAGCGTGAGGGCTGTATCCGGCATCGGGTCCGGTGGA
>NZ_JAMWXW010000042.1:0-62430 GCF_031570135.1 Paraburkholderia sp. USG1
GATCAACGCGCAGAACTGCGTGCACTGCAAGACGTGCGATATCAAGGATCCGACGCAGAACATCGTCTGGGTCACGCCTGAGGGCGGCGGTGGTCCGAACTACCCGAACATGTAACTTCCGCACGCGTCACCTCCCTTCGCAGCGCCGGCGACTGAATGCCCGCGCTGTGAAGGCAACCTGCTTCAACTCCGCCCCACCGCTTCAATCCGCTCCCGCACTTTCGCCACGACCGGCGCCCAGTCGCCGACGCGCGGCTGTCGAACCAGTTCGATCGAATCGTACCAGGCCGTCACTGGGGATCCGTCGCCCCAGAACCACGCGGAAACGTGATCGATCATCAGACAGGTCGGTACGCCGAGCGCCCCCGCCAGATGCGCGGGCCCGCTATCGATCGTGACCACGAGATCCAGATTCGCCAGCAACGCCGCGACATCGTCGAAGCCGGACTGAAAATGATGCGTAAGATCGACGATGTCGAAACCCTTGGCACGCCACTGCGCGACCGTCTCTGCGCGTCCCGGCGACAAAGCAAAATAGCTCACGCCAGCTACGTTCAGCAGCGGTTCGATTTGCCCGACGGGCACCGACCGCCGCATGTCGCGGATGTGGTCCGGATTGCCGTTCCACACCAGCCCGACCTTTCGATTGCCGCATTTGCCGAGTTTGCCGGCCGTGTGCACATCGACTCGCTCGCGCCATGTCTGCCTGAGCGTTGGATCAGCGCTCAAGTACGGAGCGCCCCACCCCGTTGCGTCGAAAATGCCGAGCCGCAGCGGCAGGCTCACCAGCCCGCAGTGAAAATCAGGGCGTGTCTCCAGACTCGTCTCGAGTGGAAGATCAGCGGGCAGCATCCGTTCGAACAGATGGCGCAACGGCCCGTCGTGACCGAAAATCACCCGGCCGCCCTCGCGCCGCGCCCGCTCGGCCAGCATCGGCAAAAAGCGCACTGCCCAGAGGCAATCGCCATTGCCTTGCTCGCCATAGACCACTAGCGTCCTGCCGGCAAGCGACTCACCCTGCCAGGGCGCACTGATCGCGGCGAGCGCCTGTTGCGCATTATTCAGTTCGCCGCCGGCAAACGCGACGCGCGATTCGTAATGCGCCCAGCCCTCGGCGAAACGTCCGCTGCGAATTTCGAGTTCCGACAGATCGAACAACGCATGGGCATTCTCCGGCGAGAGCACCAGGACTTGCCGGAGCAACGCCTCGGCCTCAGCAAACCGCGCCTGTTCCTTGACGCACAACGCCAACTTGTGCAGCGCCACCGGATTGCCGGGCACGACGCGCACGGCTTCGCGCAACAGCGCCTCGGCGCTGGCGAAGTCGTCGCGTTGCTGCACGGCCGCCGCGCGCCAGATCAGCGCATTGGCATCTTCGGCATGGTGCGAGAGCAGCAGCCCGGTGGCGGAGTCGACCAGCGCCCAGTCGCGCAACACGAAGGCCGTTTGCGCGATCGTATGCAACAGCGTGGGTTCGCAGAATGGATCGAGTTGGTATGCACGCACCAGCGCAACAAGCGCCTCACGTTGGCTCGCCTTGTCGCGCCCCGCGTGTTGCAACAGCGTCTGGCCGAACGCCAGGCAGTCGGCAGCGGTGGCATGGGGTGCGGCGGCACGCGCGCGCAGATCCGCGAGGCGGCTTGCTGCCGGCTCGGCGCCGAAATCAGTCATGAGAGACGACACTGCTCGCGTAGACGAATACAGATGCGCTTGACGCAGGCTCGTTAAGGCGCGCTCGCCGCGATCTTCGGCGTGCTGACGGACACGTCGCCGCATTGCGCGCGATGGCGCAGCGCGTGGTCGATCAGCACCAGCGCGAGCATCGATTCAGCGATCGGCGTGGCGCGAATGCCGACGCACGGGTCATGCCGCCCGAATGTTTCGACGACAGCCGGTTGCCCCGCCTTGTCGATGGAGCGGCGCGGCGTACGAATGCTAGAAGTCGGCTTGATCGCGATCGACACCGTGATGTCCTGCCCGGTCGAAATACCGCCGAGCACACCGCCCGCGTGATTGCCGACGAAGCCCTCCGGCGTCAATTCGTCGCCGTGCACCGAACCACGTTGCGCGACGCTCGCGAAGCCCGCGCCGATTTCGACGCCCTTCACCGCGTTGATGCCCATCATGGCATGCGCAATGTCCGCGTCGAGGCGGTCGAACAGCGGCTCGCCGAGGCCGACCGGCACGCCGGACGCCACGATGTTGATGCGCGCGCCGATCGAGTCGCCCTCCTTGCGCAGCGCGTCCATATACGCTTCCAGTTGCGGCACGATCTGCTCGTTGGGCACGAAGAACGGGTTTTCGCGCACGTGCGCCCAGTCGACGAACGGCACGTCGATCTCACCGAGCGCGGCCATATAGCCGCGAATTTCCGTGCCGAATTTCTCGCGCAGCCACTTCTTCGCAACCGCGCCCGCGGCCACCGTCGGCGCCGTGAGACGGGCCGACGAACGGCCGCCGCCGCGATAGTCGCGAATGCCGTACTTCTGCCAGTAGGTGTAGTCGGCGTGGCCCGGGCGGAACGTGTCGGCAATGTTGCCGTAGTCCTTGCTGCGCTGGTCCGTGTTGCGGATCAGGAGCGCGATCGGCGCGCCGGTGGTCTGACCTTCGAACACGCCCGCCAGGATCTCGACCTTGTCTTCTTCCTGACGCTGCGTGACATGGCGCGACGTGCCGGGCTTGCGGCGGTCGAGTTCCAGCTGGATGTCGGCTTCGTTGAGCGCCAGGCCCGGCGGGCAGCCGTCGATCACGCAGCCGATAGCGGGACCGTGCGATTCGCCGAAGGTCGTGACAGTGAAAAGCGTACCGAGCGTGTTGCCGGACATGGGCGTCGTCCAAAGAAATGCGGGGAAAGCGCTATTATGCCAGCCCCGTGGCGACCGGACCGCGTCGTACGGCGGTTCTGCCCGATTGGCCAGGGGCGCACGCGCGGCCGGTTCCCGCCGCCATACCCCAGTTCGCCGATACACATACCGCCGCCGGCCAGAAAGGTCCGACCACGCTACTTCCGCGCGCCGCGCAATTCGGTGACAAGTTGCTGCAGTTTCTCCGGCGTCGCCTGCGCCGGATCGATCGGCTCACCCACCGCCAGCGTCAGTCGGCTCATGACACCCTTCTGGATAGGCCGCAGCCAGCGCGCGTCGCCCGCCCGCGAAAATACGCTGCCCCACAACCCGCGCAACGCCATAGGAATGACCGGCGCCGGCGTACGCTTGATGATCTCGGTCACGCCATGACGGAACGGATTCATCTCGCCGGTTCTGGTGAGTTTGCCTTCCGGAAAGATGCACACCAGATCGCCCTCGGCAAGCGCCTGCGCGCAGCGCTCGTAGGCGCACGTCAGCAACTGCGCGTCCTGATGCGCCGGTGCGATCGGAATTGCTTTTGCGTGACGGAACACCCAGCCGGCGAACGGCGTCCTGAATATCTGATGGTCCATCACGAAACGGATCGGGCGCGGACTCTCGGCCATGATGACGATCGCGTCCACAAGACTCACGTGGTTGCACACGAGCACGGCCGCGCCCTCCTCCGGAATCCGCTCGGCATGCACGAGGCGAATCCGGTAAAACGTGTGCACCAGCACCCACGCGATAAAGCGCAGCAGAAATTCCGGCACGAGCGAATAAATGTAGGTCGCCACCACGATGTTCAGCAGCGCCGTGACGAGAAAAATCGCCGGAATGCCGAAGCCTGCCGCGGTCAGGGCCACGGCCATCAGCGACGAAACGATCATGAACAGCGAGTTCAGAATGTTGTTCGCCGCGATGATCCGCGCCCGGTGGCTCGGCTGGCTGCGGCTCTGGATCAGGGCGTACAGCGGTACGCTATAGAAGCCGCCGAACATGGCGAGCAGGAACAGATCAGCCAGCACGCGCCAGTGGGCGGGCCGCACGATGAATTCGCCTACGCTCAGCAGAGGCCCCGCGGGCGGCAACGCATGGCTCGCGAAAAACAGATCGATCGCGAACACGCTCATGCCGATCGAGCCGAGCGGCACGAGGCCGATTTCGATGCGCCGCTTCGAGAGCTTTTCGCACATCAGCGAACCCAGGCCGATGCCGACCGAGAAGGTGCCGAGCAGCACGGTCACGACATCCGGGTCGGCGGACAGCACGTCTTTCGCAAAGCTGAAAAACGACGACAGGAAGATCGCGCCGACGAACCACAGCCAGGATATTCCCAGCAGACTCAGGAACACGGTCCGGTTTTCGCGCGCCAGTTTCAGGTTGCGCCACGTCTCGCTGACCGGATTCCAGTTGATGCGCAAATCCGCTTGCGGCGCCGGCGTGAGCGGCACGAAGCCCGACACCACGCGCCCCACCAGCGCAATCGCAACGCAGGCGCCGGCCAGCACAATCGCGCCGTGTTCGACGAAACCCGCGCTCACGCCGCCGACGATCGTGCCGACCAGGATCGCCACGAAAGTGCCCATTTCGACCATGCCGTTGCCGCCGACGAGCTCCGACGTCGACAGATGCTGCGGCAGGTACGAGTATTTGACCGGGCCGAACACGGTTGAATGGACGCCCATCAGAAATGTGCACAAGTACAGAAGCGGCGCGCTATGCAGCCAGAAACCCGCGCCGCCGATCAGCATCACGACGATTTCGAAGCTCTTGACCAGACGCGTGAGCATCGCCTTGTCGTACTTGTCGGCAATCTGCCCGGCGGTGGCCGAAAAAAGCACGAACGGCAGAATGAAGATGGCTGAAATCAGGAACGCCGCCGTTTTCGGATCGACGCCGGAAAAACGCGCCGCCTGATAGGTGACGAGCGACGTGAAGCCGATCTTGAAGACGTTGTCGTTCATCGCGCCGAGGAACTGCGTCCAGAAAAACGGCGCGAAACGGCGCTGGCCGAGCAACCGGAACTGGGATTCGTGCGCGTCGCGTTGGCGGGCGGCGCGGCGGGCAGCGGGTAACGGACGATCGCTCATGAAGTTCCGGAAGCAAGCCAAAGAGCAACGATGAAGAAAGCACCCTGCGCGCAGCTGCGCGTGGGCGGCTCACCGGGCGGCACACATGGCACTGGCGCCCTGCAAGCCGATCACGCGGGCTCGCACCAGCCTTGGCGTCGAGTCAGCCGGAAGGCCGCATCCAGGTGCAAAGCTGAACGGAAGCCGAACCCGGCGCCGGACACAAAAAAAGCGCACGCTTTCGCGCGCGCCTTGACCGCCTCTTCGCGCTCACGACAACGGCTGAAGCGTCGCAGTGAGTCGCCGCGCATTAGCGCGCCGGTTGCTGTTCCTGCTGTTCTTCCGGCCAGTCGCGGATATAGGCCTTGAGCATGCGGTTTTCGAAGCCCTGCTCTTCGACCACTGCCTTGGCGACGTCGTAGAACGAGATCACGCCCATCAGCGTGCGGCTTTCCAGCACCGGCAGATAACGCACGTGGTGTTCGAGCATCATGCGGCGAACTTCGTTCACGTCCGTTTCGGGCGTGCAGGTGAGCGGATGATCGTCCATGACCTTGCGGATGGTGGACGTGCCGACGCTGCCGCCGTTCTTGCTCAGCGTCAAAATAATTTCGCGAAAAGTCAGCATGCCGACGAGGTCGCCGTATTCCATCACCACCAGCGAGCCGATGTCGTGCTCCGCCATGGTATTGACTGCGTCGTGCAGCGTGGTATCCGGCGTAACCGTGAAAAGGGTGTTGCCTTTGACTTTGAGGATGTCGCTGACTCGCATGATCTGTCTCCCGTAATGCCGCTAAGCTCGTAATACATCAATGACTTTCGATCCTAGCGGAAAGACCCGTAAAAGGAAAGCCGCCCGCCCACCAAGGCGTGCCGGGTGCACGAATGTTCGCACCCGGGGCCTCGCGCCCATGCGCATCGGGAAAACCGCGCTTGAAGCGCTGCATGCCGGTGATAGGATGGCCGCCACTTTCACCTTTCGCGAGGCCGTCCGTGGCCCCGCCGCCCAGCATGTCCGCGAACCGTTTCGACACGCTTGCGCTGCACGCCGGCGCTGCTCCCGACCCGACCACCGGCGCGCGCGCCACGCCGATCTATCAGACTACCTCGTTTTCGTTCCGCGATTCGGACCACGCCGCGGCGCTCTTCAATATGGAGCGCGCCGGTCACGTTTATTCGCGCATCTCGAACCCGACCGTGGCCGTATTCGAGGAACGCGTAGCCGCCCTGGAAAACGGCGCGGGCGCGATCGGCACGGCGAGCGGCCAGGCGGCTCTGCATCTGGCCATCGCCACGCTGATGGGCGCGGGCTCGCATATCGTCGCCTCCAGCGCGCTGTACGGCGGCTCGCACAATCTGCTGCACTACACGTTGCGGCGCTTCGGCATCGAGACGACTTTCGTCAAACCCGGCGACCTCGGCGCGTGGCGCGCCGCGCTGCGCCCAAACACGCGGCTGCTGTTCGGCGAGACTCTCGGCAATCCGGGGCTCGACGTACTCGATATCGCCGCCGTCGCGCAGATCGCGCATGAGCACCGCGTGCCGCTGCTGGTCGACTCGACCTTCACCACGCCTTATCTGCTCAAACCGTTCGAGCACGGAGCGGACTTCGTCTATCACTCGGCCACCAAATTCCTCGGTGGCCACGGCACGACGATCGGCGGCGTGCTGGTGGACGGCGGCACGTTCGACTTCGAAGCCTCGGGGCGCTTCCCCGAATTCACCGAACCTTACGACGGCTTTCACGGCATGGTGTTCACCGAGGAGAGCACCGTCGCGCCGTTTCTGCTGCGAGCGCGCCGCGAGGGCCTGCGCGACTTCGGCGCATGCCTGCATCCGCAAGCCGCATGGCAACTGCTGCAAGGTATCGAGACACTGCCGTTGCGAATGGAACGGCACGTTGCCAACACGCGCCGGGTGGTCGATTTCCTCGCCGGTCACGCCGCGGTCGAGGCCGTCGCCTATCCGGAACTGCCGACGCACCCCGACCACGCGCTCGCGAAGCGGCTGCTGCCGCGCGGCGCCGGCGCCGTGTTCAGCTTCAATCTGCGCGGCGACCGCGCGGCCGGACGCAGCTTTATCGAGGCGCTCTCGCTGTTCTCGCATCTCGCAAACGTGGGCGACGCGCGCTCGCTCGTGATCCATCCCGCATCGACCACGCACTTTCGCATGGACACCGCCGCACTCGCCGCGGCCGGTATCGCCGAAGGCACGATCCGCCTCTCGATCGGCCTCGAAGATCCCGACGATCTGATCGACGACCTCAAGCGCGCGCTAAAGGCCGCACAGAAAGCGGGCAGTTCGAGCGCACTGCACGGCGGCGCGTCCGGCAGTGCCGCCCAACCCCGCCCGGAGTCCGCATGATCCTCACCGTTCAAGGCAAGCCCGCCTTTGCGTACACCGGCGGCAAAGCGTTCGACGCTAGCCTGCCGACCGCCGTATTCATCCACGGCGCCGAGCATGACCACAGCGTATGGGCGCTGCAGACCCGTTACTTCGCGCATCACGGCTTCGGCGTGCTGGCCGTGGATCTGCCCGGCCACTGCCGCAGCAGCGGCCCGGCGCTCACCACTATCCCGGCGCTCGCCGACTGGCTGGCCGCGCTGCTCGACGCCGCGGGCGTGCAACGCGCGTTCATAGCCGGCCACAGCATGGGCTCGCTGATCGCGCTCGACTTCGCCGGCCGCTATCCGGAGCGGGCGACGCACCTCGCCCTGCTCGCCACGGCAATGCCGATGGACGTTTCCGACGCGTTGCTCGACGCCGCCCTCAACCGCGAACCCGAAGCGATCGGCATGGTCAACCAGTGGTCGCATTCCACCATCGCCGCCAAGCCTTCCTGTCCCGGCCCCGGCTTCTGGCTGCACGGCATGAACCAGCGGCTGATGGAACGTGTGTCGGCACGCGGCGAGCCACACCTGTTCCACACCGATTTCACCGCCTGCAATACCTACGCGGACGGGCCGGCCCGCGCCGCACAGGTGCGCTGCGCCGCGCGCCTGATCGTAGGCCGGCGCGACGCGATGACGCCGCCGCGCGCAGCCAGGGCGCTCGCCGACACGCTCGCGCAGGCAGGCGTACCGGTCGATACGGTCACGCTCGAAGCCGGCCACGCGTTGATGACCGAGCAACCCGACGCCACGCTCGACGCCCTCTTCAGCTTCGCTTCCTGAACACCTCACGAAGCTCGATGAAGGTTGCGAGCCATCACGATAGCTGCGTCGGGAGCGCCGCGCCATCGGCCGAATGGCCAGGTTGCGTGCGTGGCACGATAGCCGCACAATGGGTCAAGCCTGTCCTGTTTCGAGTGCGTGCGTCCAGCATGCCGGCGCACGCCGGAAAATAGGGAAGCGTAGCAATCCGGAGGCCGTGATGGCTCAAACCACACACACCGATCACTTTGCGAGTTTCGCGGAGTTCTATCCGTATTATCTGAACGAGCATCGCAACACCGTCTCGCGGCGGCTGCATTTCGTGGGGTCGCTCGGCGTGATCGGCTGTCTCGCGATGGCGCTCGCCACGGGCGACTGGCTATGGCTGCCCGCTGCCGTGATCTGCGGATACGGCTTTGCCTGGGTCGGGCATTTCTTCTTCGAGAAGAACCGGCCGGCTACCTTCCGGCATCCGCTTTACAGCCTGATGGGCGACTGGGTGATGTTCAAGGACATCTGCGTCGGCAAGATTTCGTTGTAGCGAGGCGTTGACGTCATCGCCGTATCCAGGCCCGAACTTCCGCAGCTTCACGCGGCATCGAGGCGCGCGTCAAGGAGCCGCATGCGGGCGGCATCGAGGCTGCGTGGAGCGGCTTGAAACCGGCTTCAAGCCGCCTGATGCGGCATGGAAGACGTGCCGGATTCGTTCTCTGCGGCCTGCGCGGCACGGGCGGCTGCGCGTGCGGTCAGCAACGCGGCGAGCGTCACTTTCAGCTTGTCGTTCTCCAGCGCCGCCAGCAGCATTTCACCATCCACACGGGTGGACGCCAGTTCGAGTTGATACCCGAGCTCCGCGCGGTCGATCACGAACAGGCCGAACAGGCGTTCGACCGTGATCTGCGCCGGATTCGCGAGCAGCAGGAAATGCGGACGCGCCCCGTTCTCCTGCAAACGCGCGATCCACTCGATCTCCTCGAGCTTCTCCAGCAGGTTGATCGTGGTGCCCATATCGCGGCGAAGCATGCGCGAGAGTTCCGGCACGGTGTAACCGCGCTTGCCCGCGTCGCGCGCTTCCGAGAGCCGCGCGAGCAGTTCGAGCGAGTCGAACAGATTGCTGCCCTCGAAGGTGGGCCGGTGAAACTGGCCGATGCGTATGGCCGGCAACGCCGAAGCGATCATCGCGCCCGCGAGCGTGATGAACCAGCACAGGTACATCCATAGCAGAAACAGCGGCACGGCCGCGAATGCGCCGTACACCGCGGTGTAGGTTGGAATGCGCCGCACGTAATAGCCGAAGCCGCGCTTCGCGAGCTCGAAAGCGACCGCGGCGGTCACGCCGCCGATCACCGCGTCGCGCCATTCCACGCGGCAATTCGGCAGATAGACGTAGAGAATCGTGAAGGCGACCGCGGTCAGCGGCAGCGCGGCGCCGGCGAGCGCCCACTCGATCACCGGCGTCATGCGCTGGGCCGCCGTGAAGGTCATGGATTGCGTGAACAGGTACGATGAAATCGACAGGCTCACGCCGATCAGAATCGGGCCGAGCGTGATGATCGCCCAATACACCAGAATGCGCTGCGCGATCGGCCGCGCCTTGCGCACGCGCCAGATCACGTTGAAGGCGGACTCCACCGTCATCATCGTCATCACGGCGGTGACGAACAGAAAAATCATACCGATGGTCGTCAGGCCCTTCGCCTTCGAAGCAAACTGATTCAGATAATTGAAGATCTGACTGTTGAGCTGCGCGGGCATCAGATGGTCGGCAAGAAAAATCTGCAGCGACATCTGGAACGAAGCAAAGATCGGAAACGCGGTGAACAACGCGAACGCGACCGTGGCGAGCGGCACGAGCGAGAGCATGGTGGTGAACGTGAGGCTGCCGGCCACCTGCGGAATGCGGTCTTCGCTGCTGCGCTGCGCGGCAAATTGCGCGAGCCGTTTGAGCGTATCGAGATCGAAACGCACCCTGGACAACAAACCCACCTCCCTGGCTTCCTGTAGCAATGTTTCGGGACCGCGCGCAAGACCTGGCCGAACGGCTATGGGTGGCCTATCGAGCGGACCCAGCCCCTATAATACCCGTTCACCGATGAGGCCTATGAAAGACATTCTCGTGCTCTATTACAGCCGTCACGGCGCCACGCGCGAGCTTGCGCTGGCGGTCGCGCACGGCGTCGACAGCATCCCCGGCATGCAGGCGCGTGTGCGCACCGTGCCGCCGGTATCCACCGTCTGTGAAGCGACCCAGCCCGATATTCCCGCCGAAGGGCCGCCCTACGTCGAACTGCGCGATCTCGAAGAATGCGCCGGTCTCGCGCTCGGTTCGCCTACCCGCTTCGGCAACATGGCCGCGTCGCTCAAATACTTTCTCGACGGCACCACGCCGCAGTGGCTGTCCGGCGCCCTTGCCGGCAAGCCAGCCTGCGTGTTCACGTCCACCGGCAGCCTGCACGGCGGCCAGGAATCCACGCTGCTCTCCATGATGCTGCCGCTTCTGCATCACGGCATGCTGATTGTCGGCATTCCGTACACTGAGAGCGCGCTGAGCACCACGCAAACCGGCGGCACACCTTATGGTGCGTCGCATTTCGCGCGCGCGGGCAGAGCCGAACACGGCATCTCCGCAGACGAGAAGACGCTCGCCATCGCGCTCGGCGCACGTGTCGCACGCACGGCGGCATCCATGAGCGAAAGGCCGTGAACAAGCCGGACGCCCAACAACCGGCCGCAGACGTCTCAACGCATGGGCCGCTGCGCCCAAACGCTACCTCTGTGCAGCGAAATCGCGCCGCCGCGCTCGGCGCGACCACTGCACTGGCTGTGCTGATCGCCCTGTGCGTCGCGTGGGAGTGGCGGCTCGCGCCGCTGCGCCCCGGCGGCTCGGCGCTCGTGCTCAAGGCCTTGCCGCTGCTGCTCGCGCTGCCGGGCGTGTGGCGGCAGCGGCTTTATACGCTGCAATGGGCGTCGATGCTGATCCTGCTGTACTTCGCCGAAGGCGTTGTGCGGGGCTGGAGCGACCGCGGGCTGAGCGCCGGTCTCGGCTGGCTGGAAGCCACGCTCTCCGCGGTGTTTTTCGTCTGCGCGCTGGCTTACGTCGCGCCGTTCAAACGCGCGGCGAAACGGGCCGCAAGACAAGCTGCAAAACAGGCCAACACGACCACCTGACCGAGCCAACACAGCCGTCCGCACAACGCCCCGACATTTTTTGCCAGAACAAGCTGACCGACCCACATGACCCAAACCGCTTTTCTCGCTGCCTGCCGCGAGGCCATCGGCGCCACGCAGGTGCTGACCGATCCGCACGACACCGCCCCCTACCTGACCGACTGGCGCCGCCGCTACACCGGCGCGGCGGGCGCGGTGCTCTGTCCGGCCACGCCTGACGAAGTCGCGGCGCTCGTGAAGCTCGCCGTCGAGCATCGCATCGCGCTGGTCCCGCAAGGCGGCAACACGGGTCTCGCCGGCGGCGCAACGCCGGACGCAAGCGGCGCACAGGCAGTCATCAGCTTGCGGCGTCTGAACCGGGTGCGTGACATCGATCCGCACAACAATACGATTACCGTGGAAGCCGGCGTCATCCTCGCCGAAGTGCAGAAGCACGCCGAGGAGGCCGGCCGTCTGTTCCCGCTGAGCCTCGCTGCCGAAGGCAGTTGCACGATCGGCGGCAATCTCGCCACCAATGCGGGCGGCACCGGTGTGCTGCGCTACGGCAACACGCGCGAGCTGTGCCTCGGCCTCGAAGTGGTCACGCCGCAAGGCGAACTGTGGGACGGCCTGCGCGGACTGCGCAAGGACAATACCGGCTACGATCTGCGCGACCTCTTTATCGGCGCGGAAGGCACGCTCGGCATCATCACCGCCGCCGTGCTCAAGTTGCATCCGCAACCGGCCGCGCGCGTCACGGCGCTCGCCGCACTCGCGTCGCCGCACGCCGCGCTCGATTTTCTGTCGCTCACGCAGCGCGTCGCCGGGCCGCTGCTGACCGGTTTCGAATTGATGTCGGATTTTTGCCTGCGTCTGGTCGGCCGGCACTTCGAGCAGATGCGTTATCCGTTCGCCGAGCCGTACGCGCAGGTCGTGCTGCTCGAACTGTCGGACAGCGAAAGCGAGGAGCACGCGCGCGAACTGTTCGAGCGTCTGATGGAAACGGCGCTCGAAGACGGCCTGGTGCAGGACGCCGTGGTCGCGGAAAATCTGGGCCAGTCGCGGGCGTTCTGGAATCTGCGCGAACACATTCCGCTCGCCCAGGCCGAAGAAGGCCTGAACATCAAGCACGATATCGCGGTGCCGATCTCGCGCATCGGCCATTTCATCGAGGAAACCGACGCGGCAATCGCGCAGGCTGTGCCCGGCGCGCGCATGGTGACGTTCGGCCATCTCGGCGACGGCAATCTGCACTACAACGTGCAGGCGCCCGAGGGCGTCGACGCAAAGGCGTTCCTCGAACAGTACCAAGGCGCGATCAATCAGATCGTCTACGACAGCGTGCATCGGCATCGCGGCAGCATTAGCGCGGAACACGGGCTCGGCCAGTTGAAAATCGACGAGGCTATGCACTACAAGCAGGACGTCGAGGTGCAGTTGATGCGCGCCGTCAAACGCGCGCTCGATCCGCTGAACCTGATGAATCCGGGCAAGGTGCTACGCTAGCGTCTGAAGCTTCGCGTTCCCTTGCGGAGCCCCTTGCAGGAGTCGTGGTCGTGAAGATTCGAGTGCTGTCCGATCTGCATCTGGAGAATGACGAGCCCGAACTGATTCCGCATGCGCAGGCGGATCTGATCGTGCTGGCGGGCGACATTCACAATCACGCGGCCGGACCGCGCTGGGCCGCTCAGACTTTCGACGGCGCCGTGCCGGTGGTCTACGTGCCCGGCAATCACGAGTACTACGACGGCGAGTTCAGTGCGCTCGAAGCCGCGCTTCACGACGCGGCCGCGCAGGTCGACAACGTGCATGTGCTGAACAACGCCGCGCTGGTCGACCCGCAAGGCCGGTGGCGGGTGCTCGGCACGACCTTGTGGACCGACTTCGCGTTATATGGAAACGACACGGATACGCTCGCCGGGTCGATCGAGGCTTCGCGCCGGGCCATGCTCGATTTTCGCGGCCTGATCCAGATGAACTGGCCGCACGACACTCACGACGCAACGCGCGACTTCACTCCCGACGACTCGCTCGCGCTGCACCGGCAAGCGCACGCCTGGCTGGAAAGCGAACTCGTCAAACCGTTCGGCGGCAAAACGATCGTCGTCACGCATCACGCGCCGCACCGGTTGAGTCTTGCCGAGCGCTATGCGGAAGACCTCGTGTCGGCGGGCTTTGTCAATCATTTGCCGGACCTCGTGGGACCGCCGGTCGCGTTGTGGATTCATGGGCATACGCATACGCCGTTCGACTACAGCGTGAACGGCACGCGCGTGGTCTGCAATCCGCGCGGCTATCTCGACCGGCGCACAGGGCTGCTGGAGAATCCGTTGTTTGCGTGGGATAAGGTTGTCGAGATCTAGCGGGAAATTGGGAGGTGGCTTGAGTCGCCTGGATCGGTTGGGTCACTTGAGGCGCTCGGGCCGTTTGAGCCCGTTTGAGCCCGTTTGAGCCACTCGGGCCACTCGGGCCACTCGGGCCACTCGGGCCACTCGGGCCACTCGGGCCACTCGGGCCACTCGGGCCACTTGAGCCACTTGAGCCACTTGAGCCACTTGAGCCACTTGAGCCACTTGAGCCACTTGAGCCACTTGAGCCACTCGGGCCACTTGAGCCACTTGAGCCGCGTCGGTCGCCCAGGTCGCCCAGGTCGCCCGACTCCGGGCCGATCTGGGTAGCGAGTCCGCACGCCAGGCGCTACGCTGGTGAAGTCGTCGAACCGCCGCCATCCGGCCGCGGCTGTCGAAACCCGCGCCGGTCGTCTCCGGAGGTTGCTCATGTGTGGTCGAATCAGCCAGTACCGCGATCCGCATCTCTACGCCGAGCGCCTCGGCCTTGCCGATCCGCTGATGCTCTTCGATGCCGCTGACCGGCGTCCCGGCTACAACCTCGCTCCCGGCACGCACCCGCTCGCGGTCTACCCGGATCAGACGATGCGCGCGATCCACTGGGGGTATTGCCCGGACTGGGCACGCGAACAGCATCTGCCGCAGACCGTCAACGCGCGCGCCGACGCCGCGCCGAACGGGCGCTACTTCAAGGAGCTGTGGAAAACCGGACGGGTCTTGGTACCCGCGGACGGCTGGTTCGAATGGCGCGTGGAAACCTCGCCCGTGGCCAGCATTGCGGAGAGCAAAGACAAAGCAGACGAGTCCTCGGTGCGCCAGCCCTACTTCGTGCACCTGAAAAGCGACGCCCCCATGTACCTGGCGGCGCTATCGAGCGTACGCGGCACCGGGGCGCAAACGGAAGGTATGGGAATGGTGATCGTGACGGCCACTGCGGACGCGGGTCTCGTAGACGTGCACGGTCGCCGTCCGCTGGCATTCGCGCCGGACGCTGCGCGCCGCTGGCTGGACCCGGCGTTGCCGCTCGACGAACTCGAGCAGTTGGCGCGCAGTGCGGGTTTAGCCGCCGCGCGCTTTCGCTGGCACAAAGTGAGCCGCGAAGTGGACCGCACGCTCAATGACGAACCGGGTTTGATCGCCGCGGTGAACTGAGGATAAGCGCGGAACGCGAGCCACCAACCTGGATAAACCGGCGCGCGCCCGAAGACGCAACAGGCCGCGCAACAGCCCGCCCGCTAAACAGCCACCCCCACGAAACTCAACGATCGCGCCGTTGTGCCTGCAAATCCGGGCGCTCGACCTTGACCGGCACCAGTTGCGGCTGCTGCTCGCGCAGGCGGCGCAGCAGATCGCGCGACGCGGCAATTCCGATCAATCCAATCATGACGGCCACGCCGATCATCAGATGCGTATCCATGAATCCCTCGTGCTTCTGTTGTTGCAATAGTGCCGGACGGCAGCGAACTGAGCGGCTCCGGTGCAGAACCGCAGCGCATGAATGACACGTTAGCAAATCGACCGCGCGGCAGAAGTAAGGAAATGTTGCGATGCGGCACTTATGTAACAGGCGCGCACACCGGCGCCCGCCGCTTAGTCAACTATTGTCAAAAATCGCGCCGCGCCGTACTTCAGGTGCGCGCGAACTCGCGCAGTTCGGCGTGATCCGCGGCCAGCGTCGCGGGCAATACGTCGCGCAGGAACTCGACCCACGTGCGGATCTTGGCGTCCAGATACTGCCGCGACGGGTACAACGCGTACAGATTCATCGCCTGCGACGTGTATTCCGGCAGCAGCCACACCAGTTCGCCGCTTCGCAAGCCGCTGATCGCCGAGTAGATCGGAATCAGCCCGACGCCCATGCCGCTCGATACAGCCACCGCCATCGCTTCGGCCACGTTCACCTGGAAGGTGGTCGGTCCGAGGGCGATCGTTTCCTCGCCGTTCGGGCCGTCGAAGGTCCATTTGTCGGTCGGGAAAACCGGCGTGACCATTTGCAGACAGGTGTGACGCACAAGGTCCGCGGGCGTTTGCGGCACGCCGTGCAGTTCCAGATAGGCCGGCGACGCGCATGCAATGCTGAACGCGCTGCCGAGGCGCTGCGACACCAGCCCCGAATCCGGCAGACCGGTTGCGAGCGTGAGCGACACGTCGAAGCCTTCGTCGAGCAGATCGGGCATACGCTGCGCGAGCGTCAGTTCGATCTGGACGTCCGGGTAGCGCTCCTGATAGCGGCCCGCGGCGGGCACCACATAGTGCTGGCCGAAGCTCGTCATGGCGTGCACCTTGAGCTTGCCGGACGGACGGGCGTGGGCGTCGCCCGCCTCGGCTTCCGCCTGATCCACGTACGCGAGAATCTGCTCGCAGCGCTGCAGGTAGCGCTCGCCGGCCTCGGTCAGCGCGATGCGGCGCGTGGTGCGGTTCAAGAGGCGCGTGCGCAGATGCGCTTCCAGATCGGACACTGCGCGCGACGCATAGGCCGTGGTCGTGTTCAGATGCTGCGCGGCACCCGTAAAGCTGCCCGCTTCGACGACGCGGACAAATACGCGCATGTTTTGAAGCGTATCCATAACTTTCCCTTGTGATCGGAAGCGATTGTTACACGATTCGCAAAGGCGATTGTCACACATTGCGTAAAAATGCCTTGCACCTTTACCGGTTATTCCGCAATTGATCAAAAAATATAATGACGCACATGCTTCTATAGTCATTTCTGGAGGAAATCGTGCAGTCTCCGGTACCTAAAGGGATCGCCGCAGCCGCGGTTCTTACGATCCTATTAACAATCGCCGGCTGTGCCAGTACCGGAGGCGTCGCGCCGCAAGCGAGCGGAGTCCAGCCCGCTTCGCTCGACGTCGGCAACGCGATCCGCGCCGCCAATGCGGACGCCCAATGGCCGTCCGTCGACTGGTGGCGCGCCTACAACGATCCGCAATTGAACGAGTGGATCGACGCGGCGCAGGCCGGCAATCCGAGCCTCGCCGCTGCCCAGGCACGCGTGCGCGAAGCCATGTCGATGGCAGGCGTCGCCCGTTCGGCGTTGTCGCCGCAAGTCAACGGCAACCTGTCGGTGCAGCGCCAGAAGTGGGCCGACAACCTCTACTACGGCCCAGGCGCGCTCGCGGGCGAGCAATCGTGGAACAACACCGGCACGCTCGGCCTGTCGTATCACCTTGATATCTGGGGCAGGGACAAGAACGCCGCCGAGCGCGCGCTCGACGCCGCCCACGCGAGCGCGGCGGATGCCCGCGCCGCCCAGCTCGAACTGGAAGGCAACGTGGTGCGCACGTACATCGAGATGTCGATGAACTACGCGCTGCTCGACATCGCCAAATCCACCTTGCAGCAGCAGCAACAGATCGTGGATCTGGCCAACCGGCGCCTGAAAGGCGGCATCGGCACGCAACTGGAAGTAAGCCAGGCCGAAACGCCGCTGCCGGAATACGAACGCCAGATCGACGAGATCGAAGAAAAGATCGCGCTCGGCCGCAATCAGCTGGCCGCGCTGGCCGGCAAAGGTCCGGGCGCGGGCGATTCGATCCAGCGCCCGACGCTTTCGCTGAACACGCCGGCCGGACTGCCGAGCGCATTGCCCGCAGACCTGATCGGCCATCGGCCGGACGTCGTCGCGGCGCGCTGGTCGGTCGCGGCGCAGGCGCGCGGTATCGACGTCGCCAAGGCGGACTTCTATCCGGACATCAACCTGCTGGCCTCGATTGGCGGATATGCGGCCATGGGGCCGCTGTTCCAGTTCCTGAAGAACCCGTCGCACAGCTGGAGCGGTGGGCCGGCGCTGTCGCTGCCGATCCTCGACGGCGGCCGCCTGCGTTCGCAACTCGGCGCGGCCTCGGCGGGCTATGACGAAGCCGTCGACCGCTACAACCAGTCGATTGTCGGCGCGCTCAAGGACATTTCCGATCAGGTGATCAGGATCCGCTCGCTTGCGACCCAAGCCGAGGACGCCGATCGTTCTGTCGCGACGGCCCGCAAGAACTACGATTTGTCGCGCGAAGGTTACCGGCGCGGGCTGACCGACTATCTGAACGTGCTGATCGCGCAAAACCAGTTGCTGCACGCGCAGGAAGGCGTGGCGAAGATTCAGGCCGAACGGCTCGGCGCGCATGCGTCGCTGGTCACGGCACTGGGCGGTGGGCTCGACGACCCGGCCAACGGTCCGCTGGCGAACGAGACTTTGCCGGCGCATGGCAAGGGTAAGACGGTGGCGCCCGGTTCGACCGCCAGCGCCCAGCCGGCCAGGTCAGGAAGCTGACCATGTCCGCTTCCCCTTTTTCCGCGCCGCGTTCGGCGTCGTTCGCTGCGTTATACGCGGCCGCCGCCGACTGGGCGCGTAACGACGGCCTGACGTGGGTCTATCTGTTCAAAGCGCTCGCCGCCTGCTTCCTTGCGCTCGGCGTCGCAATGAAACTCGACTTGCCGCAGCCGCGCACGGCGATGACTACCGTCTTCATCGTGATGCAGCCGCAAAGCGGCATGGTGTTCGCAAAGAGCTTCTACCGGATCTGCGGCACCCTCGTCGGTCTCGTCGTGATGCTCGCGTTGATCGGCCTGTTCGCGCAGCAGCCGGAACTGTTCATCGTCGCAACCGGCGTGTGGGTCGGCATCTGCACGGCGGGCGCCGCGCGCAACCGCAACTTCAGATCGTATGGTTTCGTGCTGGCCGGCTACACGGCCGCGCTGATCGGCATCCCCGCTTCGCAGCATCCGGACGGCGCATTTCTGAGCGCCCTCACGCGGGTGGCCGAAGTGGTGGTCGGCATCGTCTGCGCGGGTGCGGTGAGCGGCCTCGTGTTTCCGCGCTTCGCCGGCATGCAGATGCGCGGCACCGTGCGTGCGCGTTTCTCGGCGTTCGTCGAGTATGTGTCGGCGTCGCTCGCCGGCCATAACGACCGCGAGCAGATCGAAGCGACCAATGCGCGCTTTGTCGCCGATATCGTCGGCTTCGAAGCGGCACGCAGTGTCGCCGTGTTCGAGGGCCCGGATTCGCGCATGCGCGGTGGCCGTCTCGCGCGTCTGAACAGCGAGTTCATGACCGCCTCGACGCGCTTTCACGCGCTGCACCAGTTGATGAACCGCTTGCGCAACTCGAACACGAGCGGCGCGGCCATTGCAGTCGGAGCGCTCGAGCCGTACTTCAGGGAAATCGCCCCGCTGCTCGCGAAATCCGGCGAGCCCGTGCTGACCGCCGCCGACGCTGTGCACGCCGCTGCGCAACTCGAGGTCTTCAAAGCCGAGCTGCCCAAACGCGTGCGCGCGACGCGGGCCGAACTGGAAGTGCATCCCGACGCGCCGCTGCTCGACTTCGACACCGGCGCCGAACTGCTGTACCGCTTCATCGACGATCTGCATGCCTATGCGGCCACGTATGCGTCGCTCGCCGTCGATACACATGAGCGCGAGCGCTGGATCGAGCGTTACGAACCGAAGACGAACGCGATTGCCGCCAGCGTCGCGGGCGTGCGCGCCGCCATCGTGATGATCGCGCTCGGCGCGTTCTGGATCGCGACTGCGTGGCCGAGCGGTTCGACCTTGACGTTGACGGCCGCGGCCGTGTGCGCGCTGGCGTCGTCGTCGCCGAATCCGAAACGCACGGCGTTCCAGATGGCCGCCGGCACCCTGGTCGCCACGGTGATGGGGATGATCGCGGTATTCGGCGTGTTCCCGCACGTGGATGGCTTCCCGCTGCTGTGCGCCACCCTCGCGCCGTTCCTGCTGCTCGGCGTGCTCATGACGACACGGCCCGCGCTGGCCGGTTACGGTGTCGGCTATTGCATCTTCTTCTGTTTCCTGGCCGGCCCGGACAACGTGATTCACTACGATCCGAGCGGCTACATGAACGATGCCGTAGCGCTCGTGCTGTCCATGCTGGTGGCGTCGATCGCGTTCGCGGTGTTGCTGCCGCCTTCGACGCCCTGGCTGCGTAACCGCCTGCTGGTGGATTTGCGTCGCCAGGTGGTGCTGGCGAGCCGCGCGGGCATGCGCCGGGTGCGGTCGCGCTTCGAGAGCGGCGCGCGCGATCTGATGTTCCAGATCAACGCGCTCGCGCAGCACGAGCCCGAACTCAAACGCGACACGTTGCGCTGGCTCTTCTCGGTGCTCGAAGTGGGCAACGCGGTGATCGACCTGCGCCGCGAAGTGGCGGCGCTGCCCGCCGACGCGCGTTACGCACGGTCAATGCCGTGGCGCGTCTCGCTGCGTGCCATGCGCGACGCGCTGGCCGCGCTATTCGAGCGGCCGCGTGAAGACCGCTTCGACCGCGCGCTCGCCGCGACCGCGGACGCGATCGCCGCCGTTCAACAGATGCTGGCCGCTTTTACGCCGCCGCGTGAAGAGCGCCACCAGCTGCAACGCATTTTGAGTCAACTGCATTTCATTCGTACCGCGCTGCTCGATCCGCAATCACCGCTTGAGTCGCTGATGAGCGGACGTGCCAGCGCGTCAGAGGGAGTTCGTCATGCCACGTGATATCGCCGTTCTGGACGCGTACATACCGGCCATCGTGCTGCTGTTTATTGCGGGCGCCGCGCTTACCTGGATGCTGGACCGCGTGATTGCCCACACGGGCCTGTATCGCGTGGTGTGGCATCCGTCCTTGTTCCGGGCCAGCCTGCTCGTGTGTGTATGCGGCATGCTGGGCCTTGCCGTTTATCGTTGATAAGAGTCGAAACATGACCATCCGAAATATTGTGGGCTTCGTCGCGACAGCCGTTATTTTTATCGTCGCGATTCTGATTGGACGCGTGCTGTGGGTCCATTACATGGACGAACCGTGGACCCGCGACGGTCGCGTGCGCGCCGAGATCATAAATATCGCACCGGATGTCTCGGGAGCGATTGTCGATCTGCCCGTGAAGGACAATCAGCTGGTGAAGAAAGGCGATCTGCTGATGCAGATCGACCCGTCGCACTATCAGCTTGCGGTTGAACAGGCCCAGGCTGCGGTCGCCGCGCGAAAGGCCGAGTTGCAGATGAGGCGCGATGACGCGCAACGGCGTGCGGATATGGATGCGCTGGTGGTGTCGAAAGAGAACCGTGAAAATGCCACTCACACGGCTTCGGCCGCCGAGGCTTCCTATCAGCAGGCTTTGGCTACGCTCGATGCAGCCAAGCTGAACCTCGAACGCACGCGCGTGGTGTCGCCGGTCGACGGGTATGTCACGAACCTGAGCGTGTTCCGCGGCGACTACGCGACGGTTGGTTCGGCCAAGCTGGCGATTGTCGATAGCCACTCGTTCTGGGTGTATGGGTATTTCGAAGAAACCAAGCTGCCGCACGTGCACGTCGGCGATAAGGCAGCAGTCCGGTTGATGAGCGGCGGCACGCTGCAGGGGCATGTCGAGAGTATTTCCCGAGGGATTTATGATCGGGACAATCCTGAAAGCCGTGAGCTGCTTGCTGACGTGAATCCGACTTTTAACTGGGTGCGGTTGGCGCAGCGCGTGCCTGTAAGGGTGAAGATCGATTCGGTACCCGACAATGTCGTGCTGGCGGCGGGGATTACTTGTACGGTTGTGATTACGCCTGGGAGCGCCAAGGCTAGCTGATTTTTTTGCTTGCGTGCTTTTGGGAGTGTTGCGGGGATGTCGGCTTTTTGGGCGGTCACGGTGGTTGGTTAGCGGTGGCCCTGTTTGGACAGGTTGTGGCCACCCTAGTGATAATCGAGCGTGTCGTCGACTTTGGTGATTTTCCAGCCGCGCGCCTCCTTTCGCAGGAAAACCAGGACGCTGATTCGATCTCTGGAGCCAAAGGTGACGGGCACCACGGCAACCTCGCCGAGCATGACGGGAGCGTGTGTTGCGATATGGTCGGTCCAGTCGGACGCGTCATGGTCCTGAACTTTCGTGAAATAATCGGTATCGCCCGGCAGGCGGTTGCGAAGGTAGGCGTCACGCAGCCGATCGACTGTCCCTTTTGCGACATAGGCGTAAACGCCTTTGTTCAACAGAGGATAGGTGTCGGCAGACTGTGATTTGATGTACCAGGCGTAAAACGCTTTCGTGTTTACGTCTGCCGAGATATTGTCGTCGGCTGATGCCGTCTGTTGGAAAAGGATCCGGCGGAGAGCAATAGCGCAGAGACGATCAGGGCGGTGAGTTTTTTCATATTGCCTCAGTCAGCCCGGTACATTCAAGTACATCGCGGCGCTTGATTTACTGAACGGCAAGATGGGACTCAGGTGAAGAACGTTTTTGTGCTGAACAGGCTATCAGCGGAGTCACGCGAAGATTGTCGGATAAGTTCTGGTTTTGGACCACGGGCCGTGGTTTATGCCAACGGAATAATCACGCTCCGTAAACCGTCGCCACGCAGAGGGAAATCTTTTCAGGGATGCGAATTAACCGCCGGGAGGCGCGACGATTCTCCCGCATGCCCAATGCATGCTCAATGACTGGAAGGCAGCAATCAATCAGCTCGCGATCCTCTACGAGGATCGCTTCACCCGAACTCACAACCTGAACTTCCCCACCATCACCTTCAACCCGCGCGCCTGATCGTCCAGCGACCTGGCCGCGGCTGTCGCCTGTTCCACCAACGCCGCGTTCTGCTGCGTTCCGGAATCCATCTGCGTCACCGCGAGGTTGATCTCTTCGATCCCGGCGCTTTGCTCGGACGAAGCCGCCGAAATCTCGCCCATGATGTCGGTAACACGCTTCACGGCCTTGACGACTTCATCCATAGTCTGCCCGGCGTCCTGAGCCAGAGTCGACCCGTTGCTCACCCGCTCGACCGACGTGCTGATCAAGCCTTTGATCTCCTTGGCCGCCGCCGCGCTACGCTGCGCCAGATTACGCACTTCCGCGGCGACCACGGAAAACCCGCGCCCTTCCTCGCCGGCACGGGCCGCCTCGACCGCCGCGTTCAACGCAAGAATATTGGTCTGAAACGCAATCCCCTCGATCACGCCGATGATGTCGCCGATACTGCGCGCGCTATCGTTGATCTCGTTCATGGTCGCGACCACCCGGCTCACCACCGCGCCGCCCTTCTCCGCGATCTCCGAAGCGTTATTGGCCAGCGTGCTCGCCTGCTTCGCATTGTCGGCGTTCTGACGGACGGTCGAAGTCAGCTGCTCCATGCTGCTCGCGGTGCGCTCGAGCGCCATTGCCTGCTGCTCGGTACGCTGCGACAGATCCAGGTTGCCCATCGAAATCTCGCCTGACGCGGTCGCAATCGCGTCCGCGCTCGACGCAATGTCGGCGACCGTCGTCGCGAGGCCGCTTTGCATGTCTTGCAGCGCGAACAGCATGCTCGACCTGTCCTTGCGGCCCAACGCGATCTCGACGGACAGATCGCCCGCCGCGATCCGGCTGGCAATTTCCTTCGCGTACACCGGCTCGCCGCCGAGCTGGCCGGCAAGGCGCCGCACCACCCACTCGCTGATGCCGAATGCGAGCACGATCAGGCCGAGCGTGGCCAGCGCGATCATCACGAACGACGAGTGGTAAATGAACCCCGACGCCTCGATAGTCGCCTTCGCCGCCGTCGCGCGCTGCGCGACGAGTTCGTCGACGAGTTTTTCGAGCTTGCCGGTTTCGACCAGCAGCGACACGTCCTGCGTGCCGACCTGCCAGTTCATCTGCGACAGATCGAGCGGCTGCGCTTTCACGAGCGTCACGAAGTCGCGCAGATGGCCGCTCCACGCCGTCACGGCGGCGGCGAATTTCTTCTGCTGGTCGACCGCCTTCGCGTCGGAGGTGTCGACGTACTGTTGCAGCATGCGCAGTTGCGTAGCGAGACCGCTCAGGCCCGTCTCGATGTCGGCGCCGAGATCGTCGCGTTCTTTCGCGGTGGTCGCGGTGAGCAGCATTTTCTGCGCGCGGCTCGCGCGCAGCATGTAGCCGCGCGCCTCTTCGGCCGCACGGCTGGCAACGTGCCCCTGATCGTAAATGGATTGGGCGGACGCGTTCAGACGGCTGATCTGGGTCAGCGCAAACACGCCGATCAACAGTGTACCGATCAGCAAGACGGCGAACGCGAGGCGCAGCATCGCCTTCACCGACAAACCCTTGAGCCTGACCGCCCGCGAGCGGCTGCGCTCGCCCTGCGGCGGCGTTTTGCCGGCCGCTTCTCCTTCCGGTATGAACCCGGCGCCTGTCTGGCTACCCAGCGAAACTGCTTTCATATTTCCCCGTCCCCACGTGTAGAACTGCCGGAAAGGTCGGTTCCGGCATTGCTGCCCATCTCTCCGGGTCTACGGCACAAACGTCTGCGATCTTTAGCGTCGCTCGCGAAATGCCGACCGCATGTCGCCCGGTCCTCGACGCGCCGCCTCGTAAGCTTCGCGCCCGCGACGGGTTTTATACACGGCCAAAAATCCCGGAGGCGGCATTTATCAGACGAGATATCGCCCACACGTGGTCGCGGCATGACACCACCTGGCCGCACCGCTGCGGTGCGCACGGCTCCCGGTTTCGGCGCACGACTTCTGTCCCTCCTGAGCATCGTGCGTCCGATTCGCGACAAAACTTGTCCTTACAATTCGCTCAGGCCACATTAAACTTCGACGAATAGCTGACGACGCCAGATGTCGCGTCCCAATGCCGCAACGTTCAAAATGTGCGTTTTAGCAGCGCAGGCGGCTTCAAATCACTCTCTTTCTCCTCTCTCATCTACCGTATGGAAACGAGCCTCGATAAAAGCGCCCTCGCCGGCGCGCCAGCCGGAGCCGGAACCACCGGCGCGCCGCAGCCGGCGGCCAAAGTCCAGCGCACGGTCTACTCCGTGCTCGGCGCAATCAGCTTTTCGCATCTGCTCAACGACATGATCCAGTCGTTGATCCTCGCGATCTACCCGATGCTGAAAGACAACTTCTCGTTGTCGTTCGGACAGATCGGCCTGATTACGCTGACTTACCAGATCACCGCGTCGCTGCTGCAGCCGCTCGTCGGCATTTATACGGACAAGCATCCGAAGCCATATTCGCTGCCCGTCGGCATGGGCTTCACGCTCGCCGGCCTGCTGCTGATGTCGGTCGCGCCCAATTTCGGCGTGCTGCTGGTGGCGGCGGCACTGGTGGGCTGCGGTTCGTCGGTGTTCCACCCGGAATCGTCGCGGGTGGCGCGCATGGCGTCGGGCGGCCGTCACGGCCTCGCGCAGTCGCTGTTCCAGGTGGGTGGCAACGCGGGTTCGTCGCTCGGCCCGCTGCTCGCCGCGTTGATCGTGATTCCGCACGGCCAGCGCAGCATTGCGTGGTTCTCGGTGGCGGCGCTCGTCGCGATCGTGGTGCTGACGCAGATCGGCCGCTGGTACAAGCAGCATCCGTCGGTGAAGAAGGCGCGCAGCGCGGCCGGCCATGCCACGCTCTCGCGCAATAAGGTCATGTTCGCGATGGGCGTGCTGATCCTGCTGGTGTTCTCGAAGTACTTCTATCTCGCCAGCATCAACAGCTACTTCACCTTCTATCTGATCGACAAATTCCATCTGCCGGTGCAGGCCGCGCAGGTCCATCTGTTCGTGTTCCTCGCGGCGGTGGCGGCGGGCACGGTGATCGGCGGACCGATCGGCGACCGGATCGGTCGCAAATATGTGATCTGGGTGTCGATTCTCGGCGTGGCGCCCTTCACGCTGCTGCTGCCCTACGCCAATCTGTTCTGGACCGGCGTGCTGACGGTGGTCATCGGCGTGGTGCTGGCGTCGGCCTTCTCGGCGATCCTCGTGTATGCGCAGGAGTTGATCCCCGGCAAGGTGGGTATGGTCGCGGGCCTGTTCTTCGGCTTCGCGTTCGGCATGGGCGGGATCGGCGCGGCCGTGCTCGGGCAACTGGCCGATGCCACGAGCATCACGTACGTCTACAAGGTCTGTTCGTTCCTGCCGCTAATCGGCGTGCTGACGGTGTTCCTGCCGGACGTGGAAGGCAAGCGCGCAAAGGCTTGATGGCAGTCCGACCTCGGGTCTGATGAGAAAAGGCGCTTCGGCGCCTTTTTTCTTTGTCGTTGTCCTGGCGTGAACTCAGGGACTGCGCCGTGTCGGGGACGCGGCCCATTGCCGCGCCCGACAGTACGCCGCGCCGCTCATGGTGAACCCGCGTTGTCCGCCGAGCCGCGCGTGCTCTATGCTTGTGCGGATACCCCCGTGTTCTCGCGCCGCGCCGCACGGCCGCACGACCCGACAACCGTTCACTTACGCAGCAGAAGGATCGCCGCAGATGACCAGCTATCGCGACTTCCACCGCCGTTCGATCGAGCACCCCGAGGCATTCTGGCGCGACGAAGCGCGGCGCATCCATTGGCAGACGCCGTTCGACACGGTGCTCGACCGCTCGAATCCGCCGTTCGCGCGCTGGTTCGTCGGCGGTCGCACGAATCTGTGCCATAACGCAGTGGACCGCCATCTGGCCGAGCGCGCGCAGCAGAACGCGCTGGTGTACGTATCGACGGAAACCGGTATCGAACGCCGCTACACCTACGCCGAGCTGCACGCGGAGATCAACCGGATGGCCGCGGTCATGCGCTCGCTCGGTGTGAAGCGTGGCGACGTCGTCCTGCTTTATCTGCCGATGATCCCCGAAGCCCTGTTCGCGATGCTCGCCTGCGCAAGGCTCGGCGCGATTCATTCGGTGGTGTTCGGCGGCTTCGCGGCGCCCAACCTCGCGGCCCGCATCGACGACGCGAAGCCGGTGCTGATCGTCACCGCCGACGCGGGCGCGCGCGGCGGCAAAGTGATCGACTACACGCCGCTGGTGGACGAAGCGCTCGCACGCGCGACCCACAAGACGCCGCGCGTCCTGCTGATCGACCGGCAGCTCGCGCCCGAGCGCCTCAACGCCAGCTATCTGGTCGCCTACGAACCGCTGCGCGAACAGTTCTTCGACGCCCACGTGCCGTGCGAGTGGCTCGAATCCAACGAGCCTTCCTATGTGCTGTACACGTCGGGCACGACCGGCAAGCCGAAGGGCGTGCAGCGCGACGTCGGCGGCTACGCGGTCGCACTGGCGGCCTCGATGGAACATATCTTCCAGGGCAAGCCGGGCGACGTCATGTTCACCGCGTCGGACGTGGGCTGGGTGGTCGGCCATAGCTACATCGTCTACGCGCCGCTGATCGCCGGCCTCACCACGGTGATGTACGAAGGCACGCCGATCCGTCCCGATGGCGGCATCTGGTGGCGCCTCGTCGAGCATCACAGGATCAATCTGATGTTCACTGCGCCGACCGCCTTGCGCGTGCTGAAAAAGCAGGATCCGGCGTTCCTGAAGCAAGCCGATCTGTCGAGCCTGCGCACGCTGTTCCTCGCCGGCGAACCGCTCGACGAACCGACCGCCGCATGGATCGCCGACGCGCTCGGCAAGCCGGTGATCGACAACTACTGGCAGACCGAAACCGGCTGGCCGATGCTGGCCATTCCGCGCGGCGTCGAGGCGCTGCCCACCAAGCTCGGCTCGCCGGGCGTGCCATCGGCCGGTTTCAATCTGACCTTGCGCAACGAATTGACCGGCGAGCCTTGCCCGCCCGGCGAAAAGGGCGTGCTCACGCTGGGCTATCCGCTGCCGCCGGGCTGCATGTCGACGGTATGGGGCGACGACAGGCGCTTCGTCAGCACGTACTGGTCGAGCATACCGAACCAGCAGGTCTATTCGACGTTCGACTGGGGCGTGCAGGACGAAGACGGCTACGTGACGATCCTCGGCCGCACCGACGACGTGATCAACGTCGCCGGCCACCGGCTCGGCACGCGCGAAATCGAGGAGGCGTTGTCGAGCCACGCGGGCGTCGCGGAAGTCGCGGTAGTTGGCGTAACGGACGCGTTAAAGGGTCAGGCGGCGATGGCCTTCGTGGTGCTGCGCGACGCGCAGGCCTATGCGGACGCCACCAGGCGCAGCAAACTGGAGGTGGAACTCATGGCGACGGTCGACCGCCAGCTCGGCGCGATTGCGCGGCCGGCGCGCGTGGTCGTAGTGTCGATGCTGCCGAAGACGCGCTCCGGCAAGCTGCTGCGCCGCGCGATCGCGGCGCTCGCGGAAGGCCGCGATCCGGGCGATCTGCCGACCATCGAAGATCCGGCGGCATTGCAGCAGGTGAGCGACGCGCTGGGCGACGCCGGGGACAAGTAGCGGGCACGGGCGAGGCGGATCGAAGCGCGCGCCATTGTTGCAGACACGGACCACCGGCAATAAGGCTCCGGCAATACGCGTTCGACGCCGGCCGTCAGGCCCGCGAGCTCCGCGCCTGCAGAAACCGCGTCAGGATCGCGTTCGAATACGCGCCGGCAATCTCCGTGAGAAACGACACGAAAGATGCCGGCGCGTGATCGTCCGCCGTATCCGAGATGGTCCGCACGACCGCGCACGGCACGCCGTATTCGTGACAGACCTGCGCGATCGCCGCGCCTTCCATTTCCACGGCGAGCGCGTTCGGCAGTGCATCGCGCAAAGCCCGAACGCCGGCTGCGCTGGCCACGAACTGATCGCCGCTGATGATCAAACCGCGATGCACGCGCGGCTCGCGCGTACCGAAACGCGCCGCCGAGGCCGGGCCCTCTTCCGCGACGAAACGCTCGCAGGCCGCGGCCAACTGTGCGGCCAACGCCGCATCGGCGCTGAAATGCGAGACGCCCAGCAACGGCACTTCGAAACGCGGGAACAGCGGCGACGCGTCGAGATCGTGCTGCAGCAACGCGTCGGCGACGACGATATCGCCCACCCGCACCTCCGCCCCGACGCCACCGGCCACGCCCGTAAACACGATCGCTTCCACGTCGAACGCGTGGATCAGCGCGCTGACCGTGGCCGCCGCCGCGACCTTGCCGACGCGCGCCAGCGTGACGACACACGGCGCACCGTGAACGGTGCCCAGGTGATAGTCCCGTTGACCGTGCGTGATCGTGCGCACGCCGGCCTCGGCGCGCATCGCTTCGAGCAGATCGCCGAGCTCTTGCGGCAAAGCCGCCAGAATCCCGAGCGGCCGATGCGAAACCGGCGCGCCGCCGCGGTCCGGATCGATAGCGGACATGGGCGCCGACATCATGCCTGCGTCAGCCGCTCCCGCGCCGGTCACTGGTGTGCCGGCCGCTGCTGCGCCGGGCGCGCCCGTTCCCGGCATGCCTGCCCCCGCCCCGCTCATTCCACCGCCTGCAGTTTGGCGACCGCGAGCGCCAGCCACTTCTCGCCATGCCGCTTGAATTTGACCTGTGCCTTCGCGTCGGTGCCGCCGCCTTCGAGCGCGGTGATCGTGCCTTCGCCGAACTTGGTGTGGAACACTTGCTGGCCCACGCGGAAACCCGTTTCCGCCGCGCGCTGTTCGTTCGCGAACGCAGGTAACGGCGCGGGCGTCGACGACGCGGCGCCCGTATAACCCGGCCGCGCGAACCAGTCGCGCCCATAACCCGCGTTGTCCGAACGGCCGCCCCAGCGCGCGCCCGGCTCGATCTTCGGCGTGAGCCACTTGAGCGTTTCCTGCGGCAGTTCGTCGAAGAAACGCGAACGGATGTTGTAGCGGGTCTGACCGTGCAGCATGCGGCTTTGCGCGAACGACAGATACAGGCGCTCCTTGGCCCGCGTGATCGCCACGTACATCAGGCGGCGCTCTTCTTCCAGGCCGTCCGATTCCATTGCGCTGTTCTCGTGCGGGAACAGCCCTTCTTCGAGACCGGTGATGAACACCGCCGTGAACTCGAGGCCCTTGGCGGCGTGGACCGTCATCAGTTGCACGGCTTCCTGGCCGGCTTGCGCCTGGTTGTCGCCCGCTTCGAGCGACGCATGCGACAGGAAACCGGCGAGCGGCGTCATCGTGTCCGGGTTTTGCGCCGGATCGGCGATGCCGGGGGCGTCCAGCACGACGGTGTTCGGATCGTCGGTGGCGACCGCCAGTTCGGGCGCGGCGGTCGCACCCGGACGCAGCGGAATGGAGCGGGCCGGCGTGTCCATGCCGTAGCCCTCTTCGCTGACGAACGCCGCTGCCGCGTTGACCAGTTCCTGCAAGTTCTCCAGCCGGTCCTGGCCTTCGCGTTCATTCTGATAGAACTCCGACAGACCACTCGCGCGAACCACGTATTCGACGGTTTCCGGCAGGCTCATCTGCTGCGTTTCCGCGCGCATCTTGCCGATCAGGTTTGCGAAGCCCGCGAGACTCGAACCCGCCTTGCCCGCCACGTACGGAATCGCCGCGGCCATCGAGCAGTTGTACAGACGCGCCGCGTCCGCGAGTTGCTCGATAGAGCGCGCGCCGATACCACGGGTCGGGAAATTGACGACGCGCGCGAACGCGGTGTCGTCGTTCGGATTGTCGATCAGGCGCAGATAGGCAAGCGCGTGCTTGACTTCCTGGCGCTCGAAAAAGCGCAAGCCGCCGTACACGCGGTACGCGATACCCGCGTTGACCAGCGTGTGTTCGATCGTGCGTGACTGGGCGTTGCTGCGGTACAGGATCGCGATTTCGCTGCGCGACGTGCCGGTGCTGATCAGCGCCTTGATTTCCTCGACGATCCAGCCGGCTTCCTGCGAATCGGTTGCGGATTCATACACGCGCACCGGTTCGCCGTGACCCGCGTCGGTACGCAGATTCTTGCCCAGACGCCGCGAGTTGTTGGCGATCAGCTGATTGGCCGCGTCGAGAATATGGCCGTGCGAGCGGTAGTTCTGCTCGAGCTTGATCAGGTGGCGAACGTTGAACTCATGTTCGAAGTCGCGCATGTTGCCGACGTTCGCGCCCCGGAACGCGTAGATCGACTGGTCGTCGTCGCCGACCGCGAAGATCGAATTGGTCTGGCCCGCCAGCATTTTGAGCCACGCATACTGCAGCTTGTTGGTGTCCTGGAACTCGTCCACCAGAATGTGCCGGAAACGCGCCTGATAGTGCGCGCGCAGCGGCGGATTGTGCGCGAGCAACTCGTAGCAGCGCAGCAGCAGTTCCGGAAAGTCGACCACGCCTTCGCGCTGGCATTGCTGGTCGTAGGCTTCGTAGAGTTCGACGAACTTGCGGTTGAAGTTGTCCGTGGCGTCGACGTCTTTGGGCCGCAGGCCTTGTTCCTTCGCGTTGTTGATGAAGTACTGGAGGTTTTTCGCCGGGTACTTTTCGTCGTCGATGTTAAGGCCCTTCATCAGACGCTTGATCGCGGACAGTTGGTCCGCCGTGTCGAGAATCTGGAAGGTGGCCGGCAAACCCGCGTCACGATGATGCGCGCGCAACATGCGGTTACACAGACCGTGGAAGGTGCCGATCCACATGCCGCGGGTGTCGATCGGCAGAAGCGCCGACAGGCGCGACATCATTTCGCGGGCGGCCTTGTTGGTGAAGGTCACCGCCAGAATCGTGGCGGGCGACGCCAGGCCGTGCTGGATGAGCCACGCGATGCGCGTGATCAGAACGCGGGTCTTGCCGCTGCCCGCGCCGGCGAGAATGAGCGCGGGCTCGTTGGGAAGCGTGACGGCGGCGTGTTGTTCGGGGTTGAGATTGGCTAGCAGGTCGGGCATTTGTCTGGAGGGGCGGCGGATCGTTCGTCATTATATGCCCCTGGGAGGAATGGCTTTTTTGTCTTCACGGCGCTTTTGTCTGTGCGTGTTCGGGTGTGTCAGCGCGCTTCCCAACCTGGCGGTGTGCTGGCGTTGCGCCTATGAGGGAAAGCGCCCTCGCCTGCGAGGCGTCGCTGCGCTGAGGAAGCACCCCGACATACAACAGGCCCTTCCTCATTGGATGCCCGGGTGCTCAGGGATTCGAGCTCAGGACTCTTTTTATGTCTTCCTCCGACGCACCAAACAATTGGCCAATGAATGACGGGCTCAATCCGCTCGTCCGTGCAAGATTTCGAATTTCAGCTTTATCGGCTTCGCTGAACACCATCGTTCCCTGAGGAGGCCGTTCTGCTGGCGGGGCGTCAACAACATCGTCCTGTGGCGCCACAAGGGGAAGATCCTCTTCATACAAGCGTTCAATGGCCGCGTGAGGCTGCTTGAGCTGGGTCGCGACGTCCTTGAGGCTATCGCCTTCATTCATTGCACGAATCGCCTCGATTTCCTGCTCTGGCGAAAGCGGTGGAATCCATTCGTAGTGATCGACCATCTCCGGCGACAGGGCCGAAGACGTGCCGGGTTTCGGCGACATTGGGCGCGATATGAAGCCGCTCGCATACTCCTGTTCGACGAGCGCGACCGTACTCTCGGGCAGATTGGTGCCCCGGGCGAGATCGCCGGTCGTAAAGCCGTAATCCCGGGTGCCGAGCGCGCGCGCAATATCGTCAAGTTGCTCCGGCGTCACGGAGTCCATGGTTTGCGTACGGAATTCGTTAGCAAGACTACGGGCTTTCCACGGAGAGATGCCGAGTTTCGTGGCAACCTCCTCCCGGGTATAGCCCTTTTCGAACATGGCCATTGCCGCATCCCGATCTTTCGGTGTGAAATGGATGTCATGCGTGCCCTCGGGCACGCCCTGCTTCAGACGCCTGACATAGCCCGGAGGCATGTCGAGCGAATCAGCAACCGCTTCGGGCGATTTTTCCTGCGCCAGAAGCTCGGTTGCCAACGAATCCCTGGCCATTCGGTGCTGATTGGCAATTCCCCGCACGGTTTCCAGCGGGAGTTCCAGCTCCCCGGCAACTTCTTTGGGAGTTTTGCCGTCGTCCAGTTGCTGAATGGCCGCGGTCCGCTTTTCCGGCGTCGTGTCCCACCACGACTTTTTGTAAGTGTTGGCGTTGTAGTTCGCCAAAATATCCCTGACTTTTTTCTGCGAAAGCTTGACTGCATCAGCAACTTCGCGAGTGGATTTCCCCTGGTTTTTCAGTGCAAATACCTGATCTATCTGCCCGGGCGTAACACTCCCCGGCATGCGAGCAGCGATCCCATTCTGCTTGGCGATCTTCCCTACCGTGGTTCTAGACACACCCATCAGCTCGCCTATTTTCCGTTGTGACATTCCCTCGTTGAGCAGTTTGATGATTTCCTGGCGGTCTCCCGGTGAGATTTTCAAAGCGCGCAAAGAGGCCGCAACCTTTAAGGGAATATTTTGCTGACGGGCAATATTGCTTACCGAAGATTGCGCTATTCTCAATTTTTGCGCTATTTCTTTATGTGTCAACTCGCCTTGCTCCAGCAACTGGATAGCTGTCCGTCGAATTTCCGGCTTTAACCCCGCAGGTGATTTGACACCATTGGCGCGGGCAATTTTTTTCACGGCAAACGGAGATACTCCCAGTTGCGCGGCGATCTCCTTTTGCGTCAGCTGACCGTTTGTCAACAGCTTGAGAATGTCTCGTCTGGTTACATCTGAGAGGGGTCGTCTACTTAAGGAAGCGGGGGCAGAAAGGGGGATATTTTCTTCTCTGGCAATTTTGCTTACTGACCTAGGGTCTATTCCCACCTCCTTGGCTATTTGATTCATCGGCATCTCCCCTTCCCTCAATAGTCTGATGACTTCCTGCCGGATTTCACCGCTAATTTTGGGGGGCATTCCACCCCTCAGCCCCACCTCCCCATCAAGCTCCCATTGGCGCGACGTCTCATTCAGGCGGACAGGATATTGCGGCTTCAGATCCGCTCCCTTGTTAAACACCCGCCAGCCGTTTGTGTCCCGGTCAAAGCGGACGTGATAAGCCTTTCCGCCCAGTTCGATATACCGGTCACCGTGGGCATCCACCAGAATGCCTTCGGTCGGCCCCGCACGGAGATCCTTCACCGCAACGTCGGGATCGGCATAGCTCACCAGTGACCCATAGGGGTTGTCTCCCACGCTCTGGTGCGCCAGCAGGCTGGTCGGATCCACCGCCGGTCCAGCCTCGGCAAGCGTCTTCTCCTGCAGCGCCTTTTCCGCGGCCAATGCCTCGCGGCTCAAGGTCTGTTCTGCCCGTAGCCCATCGACGATGCCTCGACCCGCCGCCTGAACCAGGTCTTTGCCCGCAGTGCCCCCGCCTTCCCCGGCCATGCTGGCCGCCTCGGCCTCCCGCGCTGCCGCAGAAACCGCTTTACCCGCAAGGCTGACTTCCCTCGCAACACTCGAGCCCTCTCCACCCAGCATGCCCAGCAGCGCCGAACCATAATCGAGCCCCATGCGGACGTTGTCCGGCAGGGTCGAGGGCAATAGATCAGCCAGCGGGGCCAGAGGCGTCAGACCGAGCAGCACCCGGGCTATGCCTTCCAGCACCTGGCCGGCCAGCTTCTCCGCCCGCGCCGCAGGCGTGATGGAATAGTCCTTGTAACTGGCGTCCTTGAGGACGGCGTTGTACCGGTCGCTCAGATCGCGCACGTAGTCGGCGCCCACCGGCGGCAGGTTTCCGAGAATGTCCGTATATCGTTTGGCCGCGCCCACTGATTGCGCATTCAGTGGGCCGCTCACCTGATCATGCCAGGCGTCCAGTTTGTCCCGCAGTTCCGGCGAGTCGTGCATGCGTTGCATAAAGGCCAGAACCACCTTGTCTTTCAACTCGTCCTGCCCGGGGTTGATCTGAAACAGTTGACGGCCTACCAGTTCGTAGCGTTTTGCGGGATCGGTCTGCGCCTGGGCTTCCTGCACGATGCGGTCCACTTCGCCGTTGGCCTCCTTCCACTGCGCCCGTTCTACCTGCTGGCGTTTGCCGACTTCGACGGAAATGCGTTCCTGCAGTTTTCTTTTGAGGTCGCTGGCTTCGGCGAATATGTCCTCCCGTTCGTCCGCATCCGTTGCCCCGAGAAACTCTTCGCGCAGTTTTTCCAGCCTGCCCACCCGTTCCCGGTCTTCCCTGTTCAGATAGGCCTCCCCCATCGGCGGGTTGAACTGGCCCAGCACCCGGTCCACAGGATCGTTGCGAACCCGGTTGCTTTCTTCAAGAACGGCGTTCTCCAGACCGGTCAGTTTCTCATCGATCGCGTAGCGTTTGTCGTTATCGGTTTCAAGCTGGTAGGCCGTGCCCAAAGTCGCAAGCACACCGCCGTAAAATTGACGTTCGCTATCGGGCAGTTCAGCCAGCATGCCTTGCAGGCGCGTTTGTCTTTCCTGGAACCGGATCACCTCAGGAGGATAGCCGGTCATTTCCTGCTGGATGCCCGCTTCGATCTTTTGTGCAATTTGCGAGTTAGCGTCGCTGCTGCGGTGAACCTCGCCATCTACCGTGTCGTACTTGCCGAGGAGCCCCTTGAACTCCCCCAGGCTTGCATTGGGCAGCGTGCCGGTGGCTTGCGTGGTCCGCTGCGGGTTGGCGGCCGCAGCGGAGCGCGCGCCGTTCGATCCCTGGAGATCCTTTCCCGTCACGGCACCGGCGCGAGCGGATACGGTCTGGCGCGCGGATAAAACGGCTGATGTGGAAGGCGTTACCGGACGCGCGGGTACATCGCTCTTCTTCTTCGAGGTTGCCTGTGGAGCTATCGGCGGTGCGAGAACCGGTTTCGGCAACGCACTGTCTGCCGGTCCTAGCTTTCCAGTATCGCTGTTCGACCTGTAAACCTCCTCCCGGACGGAAGAAGTCGCACCGCTGGCCGGGGATATCGTCATTTTTCCAGACTCCGTGTGAGGGAAAGAACGGCAGCAAACAGGCGCACAGGCACGGTGCTGTCGGACCCATTCCAGCACGGCCGAACTCCAGAAATGTGATACCTGTGTATGGGCCGGACGTCGGCCTTCACGGGCAGCCTCGGCTTGCGCGAAAAAAGCCGCATGTCATGCCGCGAACACCCGTTCGTGACAGACCCGACAGGCCAGGCGGCGCCAACACGACACAGAAATGGCCGAAGCCGCCGACGCACACGTCACAACCCTCTCAACCAGCAAAAATCCCCCGCCGCGGAGCGCCGCTTATAATCGAGCATTCTTTGCATTCACCAGCCGAATCGACACAATGAGCGAGACCCCGAGCGACACCACCTCCACGCTTGCCAAAAGCTTCGAGCCCCAGACCATCGAAGCCCATTGGGGCCCCGAATGGGAAAAGCGCGCGTACGCGACGCCCGTCATCCAGGAAAACCGGAAAGATTTCTCGATCCAACTGCCGCCGCCGAACGTCACGGGCACCCTCCACATGGGCCACGCGTTCAACCAGACGATCATGGACGGCCTCACCCGCTACCACCGCATGCTCGGCGAAAACACCCTGTGGGTGCCGGGCACGGACCACGCCGGTATCGCCACGCAGATCGTCGTCGAGCGGCAACTGGACGCGCAAGGCGTCTCGCGCCACGACCTCGGCCGTGAAAAGTTCGTCGAACACGTGTGGGAATGGAAGCAGCAGTCCGGCTCGACCATCACGAACCAGGTGCGGCGTCTGGGAGCCTCGATCGACTGGTCGCGCGAATACTTCACGATGGACGACAAGATGTCGGCCGCCGTGCGCGACGTGTTCGTCCGTCTATATGAGCAAGGCCTGATCTATCGCGGCAAGCGCCTCGTGAACTGGGATCCTGTGCTGCTCACCGCGGTCTCCGACCTCGAAGTGGTCAGCGAGGAAGAAAACGGCTCGCTGTGGCACATCCAGTACCCGCTCACGGACGGTTCGGGCCATCTGACGGTCGCCACCACGCGTCCGGAAACCATGCTCGGCGATACCGCCGTGATGGTCCACCCGGAAGACGAGCGCTACGCGCATCTGATCGGCAAGACGATCACGCTGCCGCTGTCGGGTCGCGAAGTACCGATCATCGCGGATGATTACGTCGACCGCGAATTCGGCACGGGCGTCGTCAAGGTCACGCCCGCGCACGATTTCAACGACTACCAGGTCGGCCTGCGCCACAAGCTGCCGCAAATCGAAATCCTCACGCTCGACGCGAAGATCAACGACAACGCGCCGGAGAAATACCGCGGCCTCGACCGCTTCGAAGCGCGCAAGCAGGTGGTGGCCGACCTCGAAGCGCTCGGCGTGCTGGAATCGGTCAAGCCGCACAAGCTGATGGTGCCGCGCGGCGACCGCACGGGCGTCGTGATCGAGCCGATGCTGACGGACCAATGGTTCGTCGCCATGAGCAAGCCGGCGCCGGAAGGCACCTTCAATCCGGGCAAATCGATCGCGGAAACGGCGCTCGACGTGGTGCGCAGCGGCGAAATCAGGTTCGTGCCGGAAAACTGGACCACCACTTACTATCAATGGCTCGAGAACATTCAGGACTGGTGCATCTCGCGCCAGCTCTGGTGGGGTCATCAGATCCCGGCGTGGTACGGCGAAAACGGCGAAATTTTCGTGGCGAAAACCGAAGAAGACGCACGCGCCAAAGCCACGGCAGCCGGCTACACGGGCGCCCTCAAGCGCGACGAAGACGTGCTCGACACGTGGTTCTCGTCCGCTCTGGTGCCGTTCTCGTCGCTCGGCTGGCCGAATGAGACGCAGGAACTCAAGCACTTCCTGCCTTCTTCGGTGCTGGTCACCGGCTTCGACATCATTTTCTTCTGGGTCGCGCGCATGGTCATGATGACCACGCACTTCACCGGCAAGGTGCCGTTCGACACGGTGTACGTGCACGGTCTCGTGCGCGACGCCGAAGGCCAGAAGATGTCGAAGAGCAAGGGCAATACGCTCGACCCGATCGATATCGTCGACGGCATCGACCTCGACTCGCTCGTCGCCAAGCGCACTACCGGCCTGATGAACCCGAAGCAGGCCGCGTCGATCGAAAAGAAAACCCGTAAGGAATTCCCCGACGGCATCCCGGCGTTCGGCACCGACGCACTGCGCTTCACGATGGCCTCGATGGCCACGCTCGGGCGCAACGTCAATTTCGATCTCGCGCGCTGCGAAGGCTACCGCAACTTCTGCAACAAGCTGTGGAATGCCACCCGTTTCGTGCTGATGAACTGCGAAGGCCACGATTGCGGCTTCGGCAAGCCGGAACAATGCGGCGAATGCGGTCCTGACGGACACCTGAACTTCTCGTCAGCGGACCGCTGGATCGTCTCGCGTCTGCAACGGGTGGAAGCGGAAATCGCCAAGGGTTTCACCGACTATCGTTTTGACAATGTGGCCAACGCCCTATACAAGTTCGTATGGGACGAATACTGTGACTGGTATCTCGAACTCGCCAAGGTTCAGATCCAGACGGGTCAGCCGAACCAGCAGCGCGCCACGCGCCGCACACTGCTGCGCGTGCTCGAGACGGTGCTGCGCCTCGCGCATCCGGTGATTCCGTTCATCACCGAAGCGCTGTGGCAGAAAGTAGCGCCGTTGGCTGGGCGTTATCCCGAAGGCAAGGCCGAGGGTGAAGCGTCCATCATGGTGCAGCCTTACCCCGTTGCCGAACCGTCGAAGATCGATGAAGACGCTGAGCAATGGGCGGCCGACCTGAAGGCTGTGATCGATGCGTGCCGGAATCTGCGCGGCGAAATGAATCTGTCGCCGGCGGTCAAGGTGCCGTTGCTCGCTACCGGCAACGCGGAGCGTCTGCGCACCTTTGCTCCGTACGCACAGGCATTGGCACGTTTGTCCGAAGTGCAGATCATTGCCGACGAGGCAACACTGGATGCGCAAGCAGATGGCGCGCCAATTGCTATCGTAGGGAATGACAAGCTCGTGCTGAAGGTGGAAATCGACGTGGCAGTCGAGCGCGAGCGGTTGTCGAAGGAGATTGCGCGGTTGAGCACGGAAATCATCAAGTGCAACGGCAAATTGCAGAATGAAAGTTTCGTTGCAAAGGCGCCGCCGGCAGTCGTTGAGCAGGAGCAGAAAAGACTGGCAGAGTTCGAAGCCACGGTGGGCAAGCTGAAAGCCCAATTGGCCCGCTTGCCGGTCTGATCGACGCTCCATGCCCGCCCCCTAAGAGGCGGGCAAGGACCGATAGCTAATCCAGAGGATTCAGGGTAATCACATGCTAAAAGTTACAAAGGCGGTTTTTCCGGTAGCAGGTCTTGGCACCCGGTTCCTCCCTGCCACGAAGGCAAGCCCGAAAGAGATGCTTCCGATCGTCGACAAGCCGCTGATCCAGTACGCGGTCGAAGAGGCGATGGCGGCCGGCATCACCGAAATGATCTTCGTCACGGGCCGCAGCAAGCGCGCGATCGAGGACCACTTCGATAAATCCTACGAAATCGAGGCTGAGCTGCTGGCACGCGGCAAGGACAAGCTGCTGGAACTCGTGCGCAGCATCAAGCCGAGCCATGTGGATTGCTTCTACGTGCGTCAGCCGGAAGCGTTGGGCCTCGGCCACGCGGTGCTGTGCGCCGAAAAGCTGGTGGGCGACAACCCGTTTGCCGTGATTCTCGCGGACGACCTGCTGTACGGCACGCCGCCTGTCATGGCGCAGATGATCGAGGTGTTCGATCACTATCACAGCTCGGTGATCGGCGTCGAAGAGATCCCGGCGCAGGAAACCAAGTCGTACGGTATCGTCGACGGCAAGGAATGGGAAGATTCGATCATCAAGATGTCGGGCATCGTCGAAAAGCCTGAGCCGAACGTGGCGCCCTCGAATCTCGGCGTGGTGGGCCGCTATGTGCTCAAGCCGCGCATCTTCGAACATCTGCGTGCGCTGAAGCCGGGCGCAGGGGGCGAATTGCAGCTGACGGACGCAATTCAATCGCTGCTCGCCGACGAACAGGTGCTCGCGTACAAGTATCACGGCACGCGTTTCGACTGCGGCAGCAAGCTGGGTTATCTGAAGGCGACGGTTGAATTCGCGCTGCGTCACCCGGAAGTGGCTGCGGATTTCGAAGAATATCTGCGCACGCGTTCGCCGGTGCTGGAAGGCTGAACGGTTTTTTTACGCCCGCCTCCCGATAGCGTCGAACTGAAGTAGAAAGGCGCTGTGCCCTGCTTTCGCGGGCACAGCGCCTTTTTTTTGGCCGCTCAAGGACGCGCGATTGCACGACTGGAATGCGCGCCGGCGCACCGGATTCAGCGGCGTTTCATCAGGAACGTGAAAACCTTGTCCTGTGCCGAGGCTTCGACGATTTCATTGCCGGTCTGCTTAGCGAACGCGGCGAAATCGCGCTGCGAACCGGGATCGGTGGCCAGCACCTTGAGAATCTGACCGCTTTCCATGTCGGCGAGCGCCTTCTTGGCGCGCAAAATAGGCAGCGGGCACATCAGCCCGCGCGCATCGACTTCCTTGTGAATCTGAATTTGCATCGACGATGACCTTCGGGGACGGGGGCGTCGTGCGCGACGCCGGACGGAGACTTCAATTCTACCGCAGGCGAAGAGCCGACGTCGGGCATCGCGGGCCCCACTACACCGTAACAGCCTGCCCGGTCAACAACGACTCCCTCAACGCCACCCCAATCCGCGTAGCCTCCAATGCATCAGCAAGCGAAGCGCCGGCCTGAGCAGCGGAAGACGTCGCCCCACCCCGCACAGCCGCAACAAACGCCCGCGCCTCAAACAAAAACGCGTCCTCGAACCGATCAAAAAAATTGGCCGTGCATTCGTTCCGAATGCCCGTGGCGTCGTAAATCTCGACACGATTCGCACGCGGATTATGGCCGATAGCGAGCGCCCCGGCCGTACCCATCACTTCGCTATGCGTATCATTGCCATGTGCCTGCGTCCGCGATGCGTAAAACACGGCCAGCTTCCCATCTTCGAACTCACAGATCGCCACGCCGTTATCGACATCGCCGAATTCGCGCAAACCCTCATGCATCACCGCCGCACCCGCTGCAAACACCCGTTTCGCGCGCGGCTTGCCGAGCAGCCAGCGCGCCACGTCAATATCGTGCACGGTGCAATCGAGAAAGATGCCACCCGACGTCGCCGCAAAGCGCACAAAAAACCCGTCACTATCATTCTGATCCGCAGTCTGCGAGCGCACGAGAAAAGGCCGCCCGATCTTCCCCGCTGCAATCTTGTCGAACGCGTCCTTATAGCTCGGATCGAAGCGCCGCATGAACCCGATCGTGGCCTGCAGATGCGGATACCGCGCGGCCTCCGCCAGCACGCGCTCGCATTCCGCGAGATCCAGCGACAAGGGCTTCTCGCAGAACACATGCTTGCCCGCGCGCAACGCACCAATGATCTGCTGCGCATGCAACGAAGACGGCGTGACCAACCAGACCGCATCCACTTCGCGATCGGTGAGCAACTCCGCGTAATCGTCGTACAGACGCGGCGCGGGCAACGCTTCACGCGCCCACTCGCGCTCCTCCTCCACCGGACTGCAAGCCGCCACGACCGACGCGCCCGGCACGCGATATGCCAGATTCTCCGCGTGCCGCTTGCCGAGACGGCCGAGCCCGATCACGCCCACCCGAAGCCGTGCCGCAGCCGTCGTCATCACGACGCCTCGCCGAGTTTGACCGCGCGACTCTCGCGCCACGAGCGGCTCGCGGCTTCGGCGAGCTCAAGCGCTTTCAGACCGTCTGCCACCGTTGTGCGCACGGGCTTGCCGTGCGTCACCGCATCGAAGAAATGCGCGATTTCATGGGCGTAAGCGGCCCGATAACGCTCGAGGAAAAACGCTTCGGGCACATCGCTCGACACTTCGGTTTTTGAATAGGCCGTGACTTCCGTGGGCCGCACATTGCCCGCCTGCAGCATGCCGGTGCTGCCCAGCACTTCGAAGCGCTGGTCATAGCCGTACGCGGCACGGCGGGCGGTATTGATCTGGCACAGGCGGCCGCGCTTCGTGCGAATCGTCACCGCGGTCGAATCGATATCGCCGGCCTCGGCGATCGCCGGGTCGCTCAAACAACTGCCGGTGGCATGCAGCGTGTCCGCCTCGTCGTCGAGAATCCAGCGGAAGATGTCGAAGTCGTGAATCAGCATGTCCTTGAAGATGCCACCCGAATGCCGGATGTAGTCGACCGGCGGCGCACCCGGATCGCGGCTCGTCACCACCAGCATCTCCGGCGTGCCGATCTCGCCGGCATCGAGACGCGCTTTCAGCGCCGAGAACGTCGGATCGAAACGCCGCTGAAAACCGATCATGCACACCACGCCCGCGCGCTCGACCGCTTCCGCGCAAGCCTGAGCTCGCGCCAGCGTCAGATCGACCGGCTTCTCGCAGAACACGTGCTTCTTCTGCGCGGCGGATTGCATGATCAGATCCGCATGCGTGTCCGTGCTCGAACAGATCACGGTCGCGCCGACCGAGGCATCGCCCATTGCGCCGTCGATATCCGCGACCTGCGCGCCGTGCTCGGCGGCAAGCGCCGCAGCGGCCTCGCGATTCACGTCGACCACATACTTGAGCCGCACGCCCGGCTGCCGCGCGAGATTCGCCGCATGAATCTTGCCGATGCGCCCCGCGCCGAATACCGCCACGTCGATCGTCTTCGCCCCATCAGTCATCGTATCCTCCAGTGTCTTTGGATTCTTCAACATTCAATTCGAGCTTGTACGCAAGCGCGATGAACAACGCCTGGCACAAACAGATCGTGCTGGTCAGCGAGCGGAACGCGAACGCGCTGCCCTCTTTCACATACAGCTGCGTGGTCGCATAACGGGCGAGCGGCGATAGTTGGCTATCCGTAATAACCAGGGTCTTCGCCTGATGATGATGCGCAACCCGCAGGCAATACTGCGTTTCCTTTCCATAAGGCGCGAAGCTGATCGCAATCACCACGTCGCCCTTTTTTACGCTGCGAATCTGTTCGCGGTACATGCCGCCGAAACCGGACACCAGATGCACGCGTTTAGGCGTGTGCTGCAATGCATAGACGATATAGCTCGCCACCGGAAACGAGCGCCGCACACCGATCACGTAAATGTTGTCGGCCTGCTGCAACATTTTCACCGCGGCGTCGAACTGCTTGTCATCGAGCCCCGCTTCGAGTTCTTCGAGACCACCACGCGAGGCCGCAATGAATTCGCGCGCCACCGACCCGCCGGACAACGCACCCGGCTTCTCGTCGATCAGCTTACGAATCCGCTGCTGATAACTCGGCGACGAACTGCCTTGCCCGGTGTAAGCCTGACGAAATACGGCCTGCAGATCGGAGAAGCCTGAAAAGCCGAAGCGCTGCGCAAAACGCACCACGGCGGACGGATGCACGCCGCAGCTCGCGGCGATGTCGCTGGTGCGATCCACCATCACGCTGGAGCGGTGCTGTTCGATATAGGTCGCGACATTCTTCAATTGACGCGGCAACGCATCGTAGTTTTCCGCGATGCGTTGCATCAATTCTTCGACGCTTGGCAATTCCTCGGTGCTCTCTTCCGCCATGACTCTCTCTTGGGTGTTTTATTGCAGTGCGTCAGCGACCTGCGAAGGCCGCCGCACGGCGTCCTGACGCTGCCGATTATAGGCAGGCGCCATGCCAAATGGAACGTATTTTCCAATTTTATTTGTAATGAAATTTTCATTGCAACGCCTTGGAAGATGGCCTAATCTTGGTCGTGAGCGATGGTGCTTGTGGTGGAAACACCCGGCTTGTATGCGGATGGAAAGCCGCCGGCCAGACGCTCCCTTCAAAAACGACATACCGAGAAAGGTGGAGACAATGAGACTTTGCAAGGGCAAGGCTACGCTCAGGATTCTGGTGACGGCATTGACGTTGGCGACGGGATTCGGCGCGGCCTCGGCCGCCCGCGCGGCCGACGCTCACTTCGTGCTGATCAGCCACGCGCCGGATTCGGACTCGTGGTGGAACACCATCAAGAACGCCATCAAACAGGCCGACGAGGACTTCAACGTCGAGACCGACTACCGCAATCCGCCGAACGGCGACATCGCCGATATGGCGCGTCTGGTCGAACAGGCCGCCGCGCGCAACTACGACGGCGTGATCGTCACCATCGCCGATTTCGACGTGCTGAAAAGCTCGATCAACAAGGTCACCGCGAAGAAGATCCCGCTCGTCACGATCAATTCCGGCACGGAGGAACAGAGCGCGCAACTCGGCGCGATCATGCATGTGGGTCAACCCGAATATGTAGCGGGCAAAGCCGCCGGCGAAAAAGCCAAGGCAGCGGGCGTGAAGTCGTTCCTGTGCGTGAATCACCTCGCCACCAACACGGTGTCGTTCGACCGTTGCCGCGGTTTTGCGGAGGCGATCGGCGTCGACTACAAGTCGTCCACCATCGACTCCGGCCAGGACCCGACCGAAATTCAATCGAAGGTCAGTGCGTATCTGCGCAATCACCCCAACACCGGCGCGATCCTGACGCTCGGACCGACCCCGGCTTCTGCCACGCTGAAAGCGGTCACGCAAATGGGTCTGGCGGGCAAGATCTATTTCTGCACGTTCGACTTCTCCGACGACATCGCCAAAGCCATCCAGAACGGCACGATCCAGTTCGCGATCGACCAGCAACCGTATCTGCAAGGCTATATCCCGGTGGCCGTGCTGGCGATCGTGAAGAAAGAGCACACCACCGACCCGGTGAAGATCCGCCAGATTCTCGAAGCGAATCCGAAGTTCAAGGCACGACTTGCTACCTATGGCCTCGCGCCGTCTTATGGTCCGAAGAATATCCGTTCAGGTCCAGGGTTCATCACCAAGGAAAACCTCGACAAGGTCATCAAGTACGCAGGGCAGTACCGCTGATTCTTTTCTCTAGTTAGTCACGCGCACGGCGGGCACCGTTTCGATACCGGGCCGCCCGCCGCCACCGCGCATTTCACCGGCTGTCGCTCTCGCAAGGCATCTGCGTGCAAGGCAGGCACAACCGGGTTCCAAGGAGACATCATGGGTGTAGCCGGCAAACACTTCCCACCGCACGTCAAGACGAATACCGCCGAGGCCGCGCCGTCGCTGCCCGATTCGGATGAACGGTTGCGCAAGGAATCCAGGTTCGGCCATGTGCTGAACCGCCCCGAATTCGCCGCGATTTCCGGCGCGGTACTGGTGTTTCTCGTTTTCGCGCTGACGGCCGGCAACTCCGGCATGTTCAACCTCGACGGCGTAATGAACTGGTCGCAGGTGTCCGCGTATCTCGGCATTCTCGCCGTGGGCGCGTGTCTGCTGATGATCGCCGGCGAGTTCGATCTCTCGATCGGTTCGATGATCGGTTTCGCCGGCATGATGGTGGCGATTCCTTCGGTCTATTTTCACTGGCCGATTTCTCTCGCCATCCTGTTCGCGTTTGCCGGCTCCATGCTGCTCGGCGCGCTGAACGGCTATCTGGTCATGCGCACGCGCCTGCCCTCGTTCATCGTCACGCTCGCATTTCTGTTCATCTTGCGCGGCCTCACGCTTGCGCTGTCAATCATGTTCGCGGACCGCACCATCGTCTCCGGCGTGGGCGACCTTGCGCAGCAGGACTGGTTCGCGGATACGCTGTTTCACGGCGTCGCGCTGCGCGGTCTCTTTCTGATGCTCGCGCAACACGGCATCGGCACCCTGCTCGATAACGGCCACGCGCTCGTGCCGGGCATTCCGAAGGTGATTCTGTGGTGGCTCGGCCTCGCCGCGGTCTGCGCCTTCGTGCTGGCGAAAACACGCGCCGGCAACTGGATTCTCGCAGTGGGCGGCGACGCCAATGCCGCCAAGAACGTGGGCGTGCCGGTGCGCCGTGTGAAGATTTCGCTGTTCGTGCTGACCGCGTTCTGCTCGTGCCTGTTCGCGGTGCTGCAAGTGTGCGACATCGGCTCGGCCGCGGCCGACCGGGGCTTGCAGAAAGAGTTCGAAGCGATCATCGCCGCGGTGATCGGCGGCACCTTGCTGACGGGCGGCTACGGTTCGGTGGTCGGCGCGTGCTTCGGCGCGTTGATCTTCGGCGTCGTGCAGATCGGCATTACGTACACGAACGTCAGCTCCGACTGGTTCCGCGTGTTCCTCGGCGTGATGCTGCTGATCGCCGTGCTGTTCAATCACTATGTGCGCCGCCGCGTCTCGCAGGCGTAACGGGGAGACGACCATGTCCGATACAAATACCGCCACGAATGCCGTGGACAGCGCGAGCGCTGCGCAGGACGACGTGATCCTCGCGCTCGAAAACGTCAACAAATACTTCGGCAAGGTGATCGCGCTAAGCGGCGTGACCTTGCGGCTGAAACGCGGCGAAGTGCACTGTCTGCTCGGCGACAACGGCGCAGGCAAGTCGACGCTGATCAAGACCCTCGCCGGCGTGCATCAGCCGTCTTCCGGTCAGTATCTGGTAGACGGCAAACCGGTGCTGTTCGAGTCGCCGAAAGACGCACTCGACCTCGGCATCGCCACCGTCTATCAGGATCTGGCATTAGTGCCGCTGCTCTCCGTGGCACGCAACTTCTTCATGGGACGCGAGCCGCAAAAGAAACTGTTCGGTTTCCTGAGCGTCATGGATCTCGAAACCAGCGCCACCACCGCGCGCGACAAGCTCGCCGAAATGGGCATCAACGTGCGCGACGCGCATCAGCCGATCGGCACCATGTCCGGCGGCGAGAAGCAGTGTCTCGCGATTGCACGGGCAATTCATTTCGGCGCGCGCGTGCTGATTCTCGACGAACCGACCGCCGCGCTCGGCGTGAAGCAGAGCTTCAACGTGCTGAAGCTGATTCACAAGGCCCGCGCGAAAGGCATTTCAGTGATCTTCATCACGCACAACGTGCATCACGCGTATCCGATCGGCGACTCGTTCACGGTGCTCAATCGCGGCAAATCGCTCGGTACGTTCACCAAGGAAACCATCAGCAAGGACGAGGTGCTCGACATGATGGCCGGCGGCGCCGAGATGCAGAAGATGATCGGCGAACTCGAAGGCGCGACGATCTGATTCATTCGCGCGAGGAACCGGCGCTGCTGCGCCGGCTGTCGCGCACAGCCATTCAGGAAACTTCATGGATCATTCCAGCACATCCAGCGCAATCACGTCCGCCCCGGCGCCGGTAGCCAGCCGCTTCGCGCCGGGCCGCAGCCGCGACATCGTCTGCCTCGGCCGGCTCGCCGTCGATCTGTACGCGCAGCAGGTCGGCGCGCGGCTCGAAGACGTGTCGAGCTTCGCGAAGTATCTCGGCGGATCGTCGGCGAATATCGCGTTCGGCTGCGCGCGGCTCGGCCTCGCGTCGTCGATGCTAGCGCGCGTCGGCAACGATCACATGGGCCGCTTTCTCACCGAGAAGCTCACTAAAGAGGGCTGCGACGTCAGCCACGTGCGCATCGACCGGGAACGCCTGACCGCCCTCGTGCTGCTCGGCCTGAAAGACCGCGACACGTTCCCGCTGATCTTCTACCGCGAGAACTGCGCGGACATGGCGGTCGATGAAGCGGATTTCGACGAGGCTTTCATTGCATCGTCGAAAGCGCTGCTGATCACCGGCACGCACTTTTCCACCGAACAGGTGAACCGCACGAGCCGCCGCGCGCTCGATTACGCACGCCGCAACCAGGTGCGCACCGTGCTCGATATCGACTATCGCCCCGTGCTTTGGGGTCTCACCGGCAAAGCCGACGGTGAAACGCGCTTCGTGGCGAGCGAAGGCGTCACCGCGCACTTGCAGCGCATTCTGCCGCTGTTCGATCTGGTGATCGGCACCGAGGAGGAATTCCGCATTGCCGGCGGTAAGACCGAACTGGTCGATGCGCTCGCGATGGTGCGCGCCGTCACGCCGGCTACGCTGGTACTCAAGCGCGGGCCGCTGGGCTGCCAGATCATCGACGGCCAGGTGCCCGCCTCGCTCGACGACGTGCCGATTCACGGCGGCGTGGAAGTCGAAGTGCTGAACGTGCTCGGCGCAGGCGACGCATTCGCCTCCGGCTTTCTCTCCGGCTGGTTGCGCGATCAACCGCTCGAAGCGTGCGCGCGCGCCGCGAACGCGAGCGGCGCGCTGGTCGTCTCGCGGCACGGCTGCGCGCCCGCCATGCCGACGCCCGCCGAACTCGACTACTTCCTGCGCGAAGCGAAAGCCGATCCGCAGCGCATGCGCCGCCCGGATCGGGACGCGGCGCTCGCGCGGCTGCATCGCGTCTCGCCGGCCCGCAAACAGTGGGACGAAGTGCTCGGTTTCGCCTTCGACCACCGCAACCAGTTCTTCGAACTCGCGCAGCAGACCGGCGCCGACGAAGCGCGCATAGCGCGCCTGAAAGGTCTGTTCGTGGAAGCCGTCGCGCAAACCGAGAGCGCGTTGGGTTTGCAGAACCGCATTGGCGTGCTGATCGACGACCGTTACGGCCAGGACGCGCTGAACGCGGCCACTGGCCGTGGCTGGTGGATCGGCCGGCCGGTGGAACTGCCGGGCTCGGTGCCGCTCGTGTTCGATCATGGCCGTTCGATCGGCACCACGCTGATCCCGTGGCCGCAGGAGCATATCGCCAAGTGTCTCGTGCAGTTTCATCCCGACGAACCCATCGAACAGCGCCTCGAACAGGAAACGCAATTGCGCGCACTCTACGACGCGACGCAAGCGAGCGGCCACGAACTGCTGTTCGAAGTGATTCCACCGAAACACGCGCATTTGCCGCAAGCACCGGACATTGTGTACCGCGCGTTGAAGCGTCTCTACAACATCGGCATCTACCCCGAATGGTGGAAGCTCGAACCGATGGACGCCGCGCAATGGCGCAACATCGACATGCTGATCGCGGAGCGCGACCCCTATTGCCGGGGCGTGGTCCTGCTCGGTTTGTCGGCGGGTGTCGAGCAGCTGAACGAAGGTTTCCGCGCGGCGGCGCAATCGGCGACATGCCGCGGCTTCACGGTCGGGCGCACCATCTTCCATGAGCCGAGTCATGCGTGGCTCGCCGGAGAAATCGGCGACGACGAACTGATCGCGCGCGTGCGCCGCACCTTCGAAACATTGATCGCCTCCTGGCGTGCAACGCGTGGCGCGAGCGCCGCGCAACCTGGCATGCCGAACCATGTCCATCAGGAGCAAGCCGCATGAATCAGCGCGTATTGCATCATGACGCAGCGTCCGCCAACGACGCCAGTCACGCCCGTACGGGCGCGGGCTCGGGCGGCACGGTGCGCCTGACCTCCGCGCAGGCGCTGGTCCGCTATCTCGCCGCGCAGCGCGTCGCGACCGAGGACGGCCACGGCACCGAGCCGCTGTTCGGCGGCGTGTTCGCCATCTTCGGCCACGGCAACGTGGCGGGGATCGGCGAAGCGCTGTACCAGCACCGCGACGAACTGCCGACCCTGCGTGCCCACAACGAACAGGCAATGGCGCACAGCGCGATCGCCTACGCGAAAGCGCATTTCCGCCGCCGCATGATGGCCGTCACGACGTCGATCGGACCGGGCGCCACCAACCTCGTGACCGCGGCGGCGCTCGCCCACGTGAACCGTTTGCCGGTACTGCTGCTGCCCGGCGACATCTTCGTTTCGCGCGCCCCCGATCCCGTGTTGCAGCAAGTCGAGGACTTCCACGACGGCGGCGTCTCCGCCAACGACGCGCTCAAACCGGTGTCGCGCTACTTCGACCGCATCGTGCATCCGGCGCAATTGCTCAGTGCGCTGCCGCGCGCCGTGCGCGTGCTGACTGACGCCGCCTTGTGCGGTCCCGTCACGCTCGCGTTGCCGCAAGACGTGCAGGCGCAGGCATGGGATTTCCCCATCGACCTCTTCAAGCCGCGCGTCGTCACGTTCTATTCGCCCGCGCCGCGCGCCGACGAAATCGAGGCCGCCTTCGCGCGCTTGCGGCAGGCCAAACGACCGTTGATCGTCGCGGGCGGCGGCGTGCTCTACGGCCACGCCACCGACGCCCTGCACCGTTTCGCGACCACGCACGGCGTTCCGGTCGCGGAAACGCAGGCCGGCAAAGGCTCGCTCGCCTGGAACGATCCATTGAACGTGGGCGCGCTGGGCGTGACGGGCTCGCCCGCCGCGAACGCGCTCGCGCACGACGCCGATTGCGTGCTGGCCATCGGCACCCGCCTGCAGGACTTCACCACCGGTTCGAACACGTTATTCACGCAAGCCGAGGTGGTCGCGATCAATGCCAATGCCTTCGACGGTCTCAAGCATCGCGCGCTGGTGGTCGAAGCCGACGCGCGGCTGGCGCTCGATGCCCTTGCCGAGCCCCTGCAAGGCTGGCACGCGGAGCGCACCTGGACCGCACGCGCACACAAGCTCGCGGCGAGTTGGCGCGATACGGTGAGCACGCTCACCCATGCGCCGCAACGCGACACCGTGCTGCCTTACGAGGGCGATGTGATCGGCGCGATACAGCGGTCGAGCGCCAGTTCGCCGGCGAACGATATCGTCGTCTGCGCGGCCGGCACCCTGCCCGCCGAATTGCACAAACTATGGCGCGCCGGCAAACCGGGCGCGTATCACGTGGAGTACGGCTATTCGTGCATGGGCTACGAGATTGCCGGCGGACTCGGCGTGAAGCTCGCCCGACCCGCGCGCGAAGTGATCGTGATGGTCGGCGACGGCAGCTATCTGATGATGAACAGCGAGATCGCGAGCTCGGTGATGATCGGTGCGAAGCTGATCGTGGTGGTGCTCGACAATCGCGGCTATGGCTGCATCAACCGCTTGCAGCAGGCTTGCGGCGGTGCGCCGTTCAACAACCTGCTCGAAGACTGCAAGCAAGGCCCGCTCGGCGCGCCGAAAATCGACTTCGCCGCGCATGCGCGTGCTCTTGGCGCGCGGGCCGAACACGTCGCGAATATCGCGGACCTCGACACGGCTTTGCAACGCGCCCGTGCCGCGGATCGCACTTACGTCATCAGCATCGATACCGACGCCGCGCGCACCACCGACGACGGCGGCTGGTGGTGGGAAGTGGCCGTGCCGGAAGTCTCAGCGCGCCCCGCCGTACGTGACGCGCGTGCGAAATACGAATCGCAGCTCGCGGCACGCGCCGAACCGGCCGGCTCGGCGCGGAACATCGACCCCACCGACAATGAATGAGGACGCCCGCATGACTGCTTTCGACGTACGTATCGGCATCAATCCGTTATCGTGGATGAACGACGATCTGCCTTCGCTCGGCGGCGAAACGCCGCTCGAGGTGGCGTTGACGGAAGGCCGCCAGATTGGCTATCAGGGCTTCGAACTCGGCAACAAGTTTCCGCGCGAGCCGCAGGCATTGAAGACGCTGCTCGCGCAATACGATCTCGCGCTGGTATCGGGCTGGTATTCCGGGCGGCTCGCGCGGCGCAGCGTGGAAGAGGAAATCACCGCTGTCGGCCCACACCTGGAGTTGCTTGTGCAGAACGGCGCAACGGTGATGGTGTACGGCGAGGTCGCCGATTCGATTCAGGGCGCACCGCAACCGCTTTATCAACGGCCGCGCTTTTTCAGCGACGCGCAATGGGTCGCCTATGCGGCGCGCGTCGACGAATTCGCGCGCTATACGCTGAGCCGCGGCGTGCGGCTCGCGTACCATCATCACATGGGCGCTTATGTCGAGACGCCGGCCGATGTCGATCAACTAATGTCGCGCACCGGCGACGCCGTCGGCCTGCTGTTCGACGCGGGACACATCACGTTTGCCGGCGGCGATCCGCTCGCCGTGCTCGACAAACATATCGGGCGGGTCTGCCACGTGCATTGCAAAGACGTGCGCCCTGCCGTCATGAAGCTCGCGCGCAATCGCAACTGGAGTTTTCTCGACGCGGTCATCGCCGGCGCCTTCACGGTGCCGGGAGACGGCGCGGTGAATTTCCCGGCGATCATCGAACGATTGAAGCGGCACGGCTATCGCGGCTGGCTGGTGGTGGAAGCCGAACAGGATCCGGTCGTGGCGCCATCGTACGAGTATGCACGGAAAGGCTACCAGACGTTGCGCGCGTTGGTGGATGCGCCGCTCGACGCGGCTGACAAGACCAGGCAGGAGGCGGCATGAGTTTATTGGTAAAGGCGCAGCGCGAAGGCCAGACGATCGCACGAGTGACACCGGAGTCGGCATGCTGGCGGTATGTGGGATTTGCCGCTTACCGCCTCGGTACGAGCGAAGTCGTGCACGTGCACGAACCCTCGCGTGAAGTGTGTATTGTCGTGCTCACCGGCACGGTGGATATCGAAACAGCGGACGCCACCTGGCGTTCGCTCGGTTCGCGCGACAGCGTGTTCGAAGACGCCGCGCCGTATGCGGTGTATCTGCCGCCGAACGTTCGGGCGACGGTTCGCGCTGGCCGCGATGCCGAGATCGGCGTAGCAAGCGCGCCGGCCAAGGGCCAGTATCCCGCGAGATTGATCGAGCCCGCTTCGATGAAACGCTCCACACGCGGCAAAGGCCTGAATACGCGATACGTGTGCGATATTCTTCCGCAAACCGAACCTGCGGAGTCGCTGCTGGTGGTCGAAGTCAGAACGCCCGGCGGCCACGCTTCGAGCTACCCGCCGCATAAGCACGACACCGATAATGTCCCGCAGGAAAGCTCACTCGAAGAGACTTACTATCACCGGCTGGATCCGCCGCAAGGGTTTGCGTTTCAGCGCGTGTACACGGATATGCGCGACATCGACGAGTCGATGGCCGTGGAAGATCATGACGTCGTCATGGTGCCGCGCGGGTATCACCCTGTGGTCGTACCGTACGGCTATGACTCGTATTATCTGAACGTGATGGCGGGCGGCAAGCGGGTCTGGCATTTCCGCAACGACCCGGCGCATGAGTGGATCATCAATAAGGACGCTTGAATTCAAGGCCTGCGCGATGCATCGACATGGCATCGCGCGGGCTTCGAACAGGCCGCGCTACTTCCTGACGGCCAGATCGACATCCAGGCCGCCGTCCTCACCCATTCTCACCGTTCCCTTCGCTACGTCCTTGCGATAAGCGTACAGGTCGAACTTCATCACGCCGGGATTCGAACTGTCCTTGATGAACGTGCGCGTGTTCGTCACCAGCGAGTTGAACATCTTCACGTCGCCTGACTCGATCCATACGAAGCTCCTGCCCGCGCCCGAAGGCGGCCTCGCGGCGGCGATGTTGCCGTCGCGTTTGAACTTCAGCACGAGACCTTCATCGGTGACTGTCGCGCTCGCGAGACGCCCTTGCAGAACCGGCGGCGGAAACACCGTGTACTGATCGAACACCAGTTCGTTGCCCTTTAGCGCGACACCCTTGCGCGTGAACGGCGTGAGCGAAGCGAGCGGAATATCCAGCGCACGCAGCAGGCCGGCCTGCGGCACGCCCAGCACTTTCACGGAAGTCGGTTCATACACGAGATGCCGCTCGTCTTTGGCGACGATCGTGCCGCTCATCGTGGTGGGCAGCCACACGCCGGGAAAGTGATTCCACAGCTTGATGCCACCCGTCACTTCGAGCTTGCCATCCACCGGCTTCAACTGCAGATCGTTCAGCGAGCGCGGCTCGTAATCGAGCAGATAGTCGTTGAAGAGCGCGGCCATTGCGGGCCACGGCTCCACGACGTCGCCGCCGATGATATGGATATCGTACTGATCGGGATCGTCCAGATCGACGGGTTGCCCCGGCTTTTTCGGCACCATCTGCGCATCGAGCGAACGCACGTGAAAACCGATGCGCCCCGCCACGTAGAAGTCAACGTTCTCGACGTGAATCAACGGCGCGGCGCCCGGCGAATGGCGCTCGTCGCTGAACGCCGAACGGGGGGTCGACATGCGTTGCCCGGAAAACGCCGCGCGCGTACCAACCGGAATCGCGCGTGCTACCGACGCGGTTTGCACAGACTGCGGCACGCGTTGCCACACGAGCCGCGCCTGCGCGAGTGCGGCCTGCTGGGCGCGAATGAAGCTGTCGTTAAAGCGCGCGCTCGCGCTGCCGGTTTGCAGTGGCGAGTCCTTGTCTTTGTCCGCGCCGGCTAGCGTCGTGTATGAAGGCAGATGCACGTCCAGCGCGCCCGCTTCGTCGAAGGTGAAATAGCCGGCCGCCATCTGATCGCGGTAGTGATACAGGTCCAGCACGAACGGCGCTTTGTTGTCGATCGGCGTGAGCGCCATGTCGATGTTCATCGTCATCGAGCGCATGAATTTGACGTCGCCGCCCTCCACCAGCATGCCGCGTGCGGGCATCGTCGCGGGCCAGACAATGTTGGGCACGCTGCCGTCGTCGAGCGCGAAGCGCACGCCCGAGGCGCTGGTCTCGATCTGCGTGATCGTCATATGCAACGCGGGCGGCGGCGTCAGTTTGGCCACCTGCATCACGACGTCGTCACCATCCAGACGCGCGATCGGCGTGTCCACCTTCAGCAGGTCGGCCATCTTCACGTGCGCGGCCTGCATCAGCCTGTCTGCGCCGACGCCGGCCACTTCGACATGATCGGCATGAAACACCAGCTCGGCGGCGTTGCGCATGGACAGCGATCCGCTCAGCACGATCGGCACCCATGTCTCGCGATGCATCTCGCCGGTAATGCGCAAGTTGCCGCCGTCCTGCGGCACGACGCGCATATTGCGCAGCGGCGAGCCCTGATACTGGAACAGGTAGCGATTGAAGATCGCCGTGAGTTTGGCGCTGTCGAGCGTGACATGGCCGCGGTGAACGTTGATCGTCACGCTGGTCGGATCGTCGAATACGATCGGCTGACCGGGACGCACCGGAGTCAGTGTCGCCGCCATGTCGTGAATCATGAAGCCGATGTCGCCGGTCACGCGGAAGTCCACGTCGCGTGCAAACATCAGCGCGCCGTCGATGCCGGAATCGCGCAGCGTCAGCGGACGGCTGCGCTTTTCGGTCATGCCGCTCGCGGATGGCACGCGCGCCGCGACGCTTTGTTCGGCGGCCAGTTGTTTGGCCTTGGCGAGTTCGAGGGCCGGACGTGCTGAAAAAGCGGGTTGGGCGGCGAGCGCTGCGGGTTGGGCGGCGGAAGCGGCGGCCGGCGAGGCGTTGGCGTTGGCGTTCGCATTTGCCCGACTGTCGCCGCTGCTGACTTTGTCGCCCGCCGCATCGGCCGCCCTGTTCGCCGCATTTGACGGCGCGGATGCCGCATCGCCGGTAGTCGAACTGGCCTCGGCGCAGGCTGACATCAGCAACGCGGCCGTCAACAGCGCGGCACCCGCGCTGATCGGCGGGCGCCAGGCGCGCTTCGGTTCTGAATCTCGCGAATCTAGCGGCAGCGGATCATGCGCCGATACCTCATCCAATACGCGTCCGTCTCTCATGATGTCTCCTCCTGAAGCCTCGACGCATCTCTCGCGCCCCGGGCACGGCATGGTGAGTCGCGCATACGCGGGCTTTAAACAGCAAGCCGCCGTCGCGCGTCTTTTACCCGATTGTCTTTATTTGTCAGCGCGCTGCCGACAAGATTTCTGGAGGACGCTCACCAAACGATCAAGCGTTTGAATCGCCGCGGCGAGTCATGGGAAATCCGCATGCACGCGGCCTGAGCGGCGCGCCGGCAGATGGGATTCAAACGGCATGATCGGTGCGATTCAAGCGCCGCGCGCACGATGCATTCAGCAGGACAGCAAAACGATCATCCATCGCCATGCGGCGCTGCAATAAAAACACAGCCAATAAGCGTCGCGCTCAACCGACGCCGAGCCATTCCCGCATCACATCGGTCCGCTGCAAGAACGACGCGAGCGCGCCGTCGAACACGACTTCGCCATGCCCCATCACCGCGACGCGACTGGCAATATCCTGTGCGATCACAAGGCGCTGTTCGATCAGCAGCATCGCCACGCCGCGATCGCGCAGCGTCCGCAAGCATCGGGCGACCTGCTCCATCACGAGACTCGCGAGACCCTCGCCGGGTTCGTCGATGACAAGCAGATCGGGGTCGCCCAGTAGCGCCCGCGCAAGCGTCAGCATCTGCTGCTCGCCGCCCGAGAGCGCGCCCGCACGCGTGCGCCTGCGTTCATGCAGCACGGGGAAAAGCGTGTAGGCGTCGTCGAAGGTGAAGCGCGGCGCGCGGCCGCGATCATTTGGCGCGACACCGAGTTGCAGATTCTCGTGGACGCTCAGCGTGGGAAACACGTCGCGATGTTCCGGCACATAGCCGATCCCGAGACGCGCGATCTCGAAGGTGCGCAGACCGCCGAGCGCACGGCCCGCGAAACGCAGTTCACCTTCGCTGCGCACGAGGCCCATGATCGCGCGTGCGAGCGTCGAGCGGCCCGAGCCGTTGCGGCCGACCAGCGCCAGCACCTCGCCCGCCTCGATGCCCAGCGTGACGCCGTGCAGCGCCTGGCTCGCGCCGTACCACGCGTTCAACCCGCGAATGTCGAGCAGGGCACTCATGTGCCGAACCCTTCGCCGAGATACGCGGCGCGCACCGCCGCGTCCGCGCGGATTGCCGCCGGCGTGCCGCTCGCGATGATGCGCCCCTGCACGAGAACGGAAATGCGATCGGCAATCGCGAACACCGCGTTCATGTCGTGCTCGACCATCAGCAGCGTACGGCCCGCCGTGGTCTCGCGAATCAGTTCGATGGCACGCGCCGCTTCCGCGCGGTTCATGCCGGCGGTCGGCTCGTCGAGCAGCAAGGTATGCGCGCCGCCCGCGAGCGCGATGCCCAGATCGAGCGCGCGTTGCTCGGCGTAGCTGAGCGTGCCGGCGAGGACTTGGCGGCGCGCGCTCAAACCCACCGCGTCGAGCACCTGTGCGGCACGCGCGTCGACCGTGCGCGACCCGCTGAAACGCTGCCACCATCGCGTGCGGTCGCGCTCCGCCAGCAGTGCCGCGCAGCGCAGATTGTCGAACACGCTGAGCCGCGCGAACACGCTGGTGCTCTGGAAGCTGCGCGCGAGTCCGCGGCGTGCGATCGCGGTCGGCGCAAGGCGGGTGATCTCGGCGCCGAACAGATCGATGCGCCCGGCGTTCGGCCGGGTACCACCGGCAATCAGATTGAAGAGCGTCGACTTGCCCGCGCCGTTCGGTCCGATCAGCGCGTGACGTTCGCCGGGCTGGACCGCGAGATCGACGCCGCGCAGAACCTGCGTCGAGCCGAAGCGTTTTTTGATGCCATAGAGTGCGAGTGCCGGGATCATCGCGCGTCTCCAGCGCTGTGCGTGGCGCTTGAGCGCATGGCTGCGAGGTGCGCTTGCGCGCGAATCGCGTAATGCGCCGAGAGTCCTCCCAGCGCCGCCAGCAATAAGACCGTGGTGCCGAGCCCGAGCGGCGACGCGCCCATCCCCATCAGCGCGCCCGTGCCAACTAAGGCCGCGCCCTCGTCCGCGCCGAATTGCGCGGCGTAGGCCCATTGCACCGCGAGCACGACGGCCGCCGTCCACAGCAGCGCGGCGGCCGCGCCCCACAGGTAAGCCGCGCGGCACCGGCGCCAGCCATATGCGGCCACACGCGCCGTATGACGCTGCACGAAGCCCGCCAGGCCATCCGGCGAAATCACCACGACCACGATGAAGAAGAGTCCCAGATAGAACAGCCAGGCCCGCGTGACGCTCGCCACCACGACACTGAAAAACGTCAGTACGACCGCGCCCGCGACCGGCCCGAAGAACGCCGCCGTACCGCCGATCACGGGGGCGATCAACACCGCGCCCGAGCGCATCATGCCGACGCTTTCCGCCGACACCAGTTCCACGTTGATCAGCGCCAACGTCCCGGAGATACCCGCAAAAAACGCCGACAATACCACCACGCCGTAGCGGATGCGGCGCGGGTAGCAGCCTATTGCCGCCGCCCTCACCGGATTGTCGCGCACGGCGTTGGCGAGGCGCATGAAAGGCGTGCGCGAGAGCGCGAACAGCGCCGCGCACGCGAGCAGGCACCACACCGCGATCAGCGCATATGCCTCGCGCGCTGGGCCGAAGCTCCAGCCTGCCCACTGCGCGCCGCTCGCGCGATCGATCGCCACGCCGGCCTCGCCGCCGAACCAGTCGGGCAGCGTCCACGCGGCGGCCGCCACGAGTTCGCCCAGACCGAGTGTGATCATCGCGAAGGCCGTGCCGGCGCGCCGCGTCGAAATGAACCCCAAGAGCAGCCCGCAGAGCGCGCCGCCGATACCGCCAACCAGCGGCAGCAGCACGAGCGGCACGCCGACCCGGTTGAACAGTTGCGCGGCCACCAGTGCTCCGAGGCCCGAGTAAGCGGCATGACCGAACGACAACAACCCCGTTTCGCCGAGCAGCAGATTGTAGGAAAGCGCGAACACGATCATCGTCGCGGTCTGCGCGAGGTAGGCGAGCAGCCAGCTTTGCGGCCAGATAAATGGCGGCACGCCAAGGAACAGGATGAGCGCCAGCCACGGCGCAAGCGCGCGCCGGAGCGCACGCGGTGCGGTCGCGGACAAAGCCGACGAGTCGGGTGCCTCACGCATGTTCGTCACGCCGCCCGAAAAGTCCGCGCGGGCGCAGTGCCAGCATCGCGACCAGCAGCAGATACGGAATCAGCGGTGCGAGTTGCGCGAGCGTCAGCGCGTCCCATTCGGCCGGCAGGGATGTGCCGAAGATCGACAGCACGTCGCCGAGCGACACGTTGCTCGCCACGGCCAGGGTCTGCACGCAGCCGACCAGCAGCGACGCCGCCAGCGCGCCGCCCAGCGAACCCAAGCCGCCGATCACGACCACCACGAACACGATCGAGCCGAGCGACTCCGCCATCCCCGGTTCGATCACGAAGAGCGGCGCGCCGATCACGCCGGCCAACGCGGCGAGCGCCGTGCCGGCCGCGAACACGCCGGTGAACACGCGCGGCACGTTGTGGCCGAGCGCTTCGACAGCGCTCGCGTGCGTGAGCGCGGCACGCACGATCAGTCCCGCCTTCGACACGCGCAACACGGCATGGAGCGCGCCCAGCATGGCGAGCGATACCACCATCATGAACGCCCGGTAGCGTGCGAACGCCGCGCCGTAGACGGTGAAGAGCGGCCCGTCGAGCACGGCCGGCACGGTCGCGGAAAGCGGGCTCAAGCCCCAGCCGAGCTTGACCAGTTCGCCGAGCAGATACGCCGCGCCGAAGGTCAGCAGCAATTCGGCGAGATGGCCATGCGCACGCACGCGCCGCAACAGCCAGCGCTCCAATGCCGCGCCGACCAGCCCGACGACAAGCGGCGCAATCACCAGCGCGCTCCAGAATCCCGCGCGCGCCGCCACGGAAAAGCCGACGTAAGCACCGAGCATGTAGAAGCTCGCGTGCGCGAAATTGAGCACGCCGAGCATGCTGAAAATCAGCGTCAGGCCCGCCGACAGCATGAAAAGCAGCAGGCCGTAACTGACACCGTTGAGCAGATTGACGACGAACGACTGCACGCGCCTATTCCGCCTGCCCGGCGGCGCTCAACGGTTCGAGCGCCGCGCGCAATTCGGCGGGCAGGCTCACGGGGCGCCGCGTGACGCGATCCACATACACATGTACGAAGTGTCCTTGTGCCGCGGGTTGATCTTCGCCTTCCTTGAAGAGCCCCACTTCGTAGCGCACGCTCGATGTGCCGAGCCGCACCACGCGCAGGCCGGCTTCGACCCGTTCGGGAAACACCAGCGGTGCGAAGTAGTTGCAGTGTGTCTCGACCACCAGCCCGATCGTCGCGCCGTGCTCGAAATCGAGCACGCCGGTGCGGATCAGGTATTCGTTCACCACCGTGTCGAAGTAGCTGTAATAGACGACGTTGTTGACGTGGCCGTAGACGTCGTTGTCCATCCAGCGTGTGGTGATCGGCAGGAAATGCGGGTAGGCGGTGCGCGCGGCGGGTACGGGTTTGTTCATGCCTGGCGTGAGTATGTTTGAAGTTGTCGTGCGCGTTACGCGGCTCTCGCTTTGTTCAGAGCGATTCGGTCAGCATGTGGCGGTAGTCGTCGGCGGTGGCTTCGCGTGGATTCGTGCGGTGACAATGATCCGCGAGCGCGCCCTGGATCACCTTGTCGAACATGCTTTCGTCGACGCCCATCTGCGCGAGGCCGGTAGGCAAACCGAGCCGCTCGGTCATATCGAACAGCGCCTGCGCGAGATCCGCGTTCTCCGGTAAATTCATCACGCGGCGCATTCTTGCATAACGGCGCTCGGCCACGACGCTGTCCGCGGTCTCGTTGAAGCGCAGCACCGCGGGCAACACAACCGCGTTCAGCGTGCCGTGATGCAGCGACGTTTTGCCGTTCACCGTCAGACCGCCCAGCGGATGCGACAGCGAATGCACGCAGCCAAGCCCTTTCTGGAACGCCATCGCGCCTTGCATCGAGGCGCTCATCATGTTCAGGCGCGCGTCGCGATCGCTGCCGTCCGCCGTCGCGCGTTCGATGTTGGCCCACGCGCGCTCCAACCCGTCCAGCGCGATGCCGTCCGCGGGCGGATTGAAGGCCGGCGCGAGAAAGGTCTCGATGCAGTGCGCGACCGCGTCCATGCCGGTGGCCGCCGTCAAACCCGGCGGCAGGCCGAGCGTGAGCGCAGGATCGCATAACGCCGACTTGGGCAGCAGATGCCACGAATGAAAGCCGAGCTTGCGGCCGTCGTTCAGGATCACGATCGCGCCGCGCGCGACTTCGCTGCCCGTGCCCGCCGTAGTGGGAACCGCGATCAGCGGCGCGGCCGCAGCCGTGATCTTCGGGCTGCCGCCTTCGATGGTCGCGTACTGCATCAGCGCACCGGCATGTGTGGCCGCGATCGCTACGCCCTTGGCCAGATCGATCGACGACCCGCCGCCCACCGCGATCAGACCGTCGCAGCCTTCGTCGCGGTACACCTGGGCGGCGGCGAGCACCATCGCCTCGGTCGGGTTCGAGGGCGTGTCGTCGAAGACCGGCACGGCGCCGAATTTCAATGCGTCTAGCGCGCGCTGCGCGAGGCCGGCCGCGACGACGCCCTTGTCGGTGATGATCAAAGGCCGCTTGATGCCGACACGTCCGCATTCGGACGATAACTGCGACAGCGCGTCGTAGCCGAGATGAATATGGGTCAGATAGAAAATATAGGCCATCCCGTGCTCCTCCCCGAGCGCAAGCTCGTCGCCCCGCTGATTGGTCTGCTACTGCCCCGGCCTCTCGACAAACTCGAACGGCAAGCCGCGCCGGCGCATCCACTCGCCGAGCGCCTGGCCGGTGCCCGCGCGCCACGGCCGCAACCTGGCCGGCTCGACCAGCCGGTATTCGAGCAATTCCGGCGACAGCGCCACTGTGCCATAGGCCTTCACGTGATACGCGATGATCAGTTCGTTCTTGCGGATGAATTCATAGACGCCGATCAGCTCGACCGTCTCCGCGTGCAGCGAGGTTTCCTCGAGCACTTCGCGGGCAATGCCCTCTTCCGGCGTCTCGCCGTTTTCGAGGAAGCCCGTAATCAGCGCGAACATGCCCTCCTGCCACGCGGCATTGCGCGCCAGCAGGATCTTGCCTTCATATTCGACGATCGCCGCCACCACCGGCAGCGGATTGTTCCAGTGGACGTAGCCGCACGCCGTATCGGGACAGGTCTGGCGGATGCGGCCGCCTTCGTGCGCGGCATCGGCGCGCTCGATCAGCGGCGTGGAACAGCGTGGGCAGAATCGGTATTGGGTCATGGGGTGAGAGAGACGTCCCGTTTGTTTTGTGTGATCGTGCGCGGCTGCGGGTGCGCGGCGTGCGGCGTGCGGTTTGCGGTTTGCGGTTTGCGATCTCAAGCCGCGCACAACTCCCGCACCTCGGCGGCGAACCGTTCGACCGTTTCCGGCTGCGTATCCCACGCGCACATCAGCCGGCACCCGCCCGCGCCGATGAATTCGTAGAACTTCCAGCCGCGCGCACGCATTGCCTTGGCGGCTTGCGCGGGCAATTGCGCAAAGACCGCGTTCGATTCTCTGGGAAACATGATGCTCACGCCCGGAATTTCCTGCAACCGCGTTTGCAGCAATTGCGCCATTGCATTCGCGTGACGCGCGTTGCGCAGCCAGACGTCGTTATCGAGCAGACCGAGCCAGGGGGCGGAAATGAAGCGCATCTTCGAGGCCAGCTGGCCGGCCTGTTTCAGGCGATAGGCGAAATCGGCGGCGAGCGCGCGGTCGAAGAACACCACCGCTTCACCGACCGGCAAACCGTTCTTGGTGCCGCCGAAACACAGCACGTCCACGCCCGCGCGCCACGTGATCTCCGACGGATGCACGTCGAGCGCGGCGACCGCGTTGGCGAAACGCGCGCCGTCCATATGCACTTTCAGGTGACGCCGCTTGGCGATCGCCGCGATCGCGCGCACTTCCTCGACGCTGTAGACAGTGCCGACTTCCGTCGACTGTGTCAGCGTGACGACTTTCGGCTTCGGGTAATGGATGTCGGCGCGGCGTGTGACGACTGCTTCGATCGCATCCGGCGAGAGTTTGCCGCCGACGCCCGGCGCCGTCAGCAGCTTCGAGCCGCCCGAGAAGAATTCGGGTCCGCCGCATTCGTCGGTTTCGATGTGTGCGAGATCGTGGCAGATCACCGAGTGATACGACTGGCACAGCGACGCGAGCGCCAGCGAGTTGGCGGCCGTGCCGTTGAATACGAAGAACACTTCGCAGTCGGTCTGGAACAGCTCGCGTAGACGGTCGCATACCTGGTTGGTCCAGGAGTCGTCGCCGTAGGCCGGCTCGTGGCCGCTGTTGTTGGCGGCGATCAGCGCCTCGAGCGCTTCGGGACAGATGCCGGCGTAGTTGTCGGACGCGAAATGTTGCATGGCTGGCGGCGCGCCCGGCGACAGGCGCGCTGAGATGACGGGAAAGCGGTCATTTTAGTGCGCCCTTCGGTTATTTGTTTTTCGGGGGCGGGCCGCCGGTGGCGATCGCGTCGATGTGCGTTCGGTCTGCGTCAGTCGCAGCCGCAATCGGACATGCGGCCACGGCCAACCGGCAGGCGCGCGACGATGGCGAGCCCCGCCGCGCCCGCCAGCAATGCGGCCGCCGCCAGCCACAGCGCCGGCGAAAACGATCCGCTCTGCGCGGCGATCGGCGCGGCGACCAGCGGGCCGGCGATCTGTCCGACGCCATAGGCCGCCGTCGCATAACCCATCAGCGCAGCCGCGTTGTCGCCGCGCAGACGCCTCGCCTCGCGCATCGCGAACAGGGTGATCGCGGTGAACGGCAGACCGATCAGGATGCTGCCGAGTGAGAAGCCGCCCGCCGTCGGCCAGACGATACCGAGGGCGATGCCGGCCGCCTGCAGCACATAGCAGCCGGCGAGCAGTGCACGGTTGTCCCAATGCGCCGGCAAACGCGCCGCCAGCAGTGCGCCGACGATCAGCGCCGCGCCGAACATCGGCCAGAACAGGTCGGGCCAGGATGAGCCGGGCAACGCATGACGCGCGATCACCGGCAGGAAAGTGGCAGTGATGATGTAGCCGAAACCGGGGATGCCGTAGAGGAGGACGAGCCAGAAGGCGTCGGCGGGGTGGGTTGTGGCG
>NZ_JAMWXW010000043.1:0-61157 GCF_031570135.1 Paraburkholderia sp. USG1
GCCATGACCTCCGCTTCCCCCACCCGCCCCAATCCGTCGCAAGCTTCGCTGTTCGGCGAGGCCGCCTCCCAACCGTCTACTGACATGACGACCACGCCGCAGAAATCCGGCGCCAGCGCGCCGCCGCCAACGCTCGAGGCGCAATTCGACGCGCTGCCGCCGGCATGGCGCGCACATCTCAAACCGTTCATCGAAAGCGACGCCTATACGCCGCTCTGCCGCTTCGTCGATGGTGAGCGCGCCGCCGGCAAAACCGTCTATCCCGCCGACGTATTCCGCGCGCTGCGCCTGACCAGTCCCGATGAAGTGAAAGTGGTGATCCTCGGCCAGGATCCGTACCACGGCGAAGACCGCGGCACGCCGCAGGCGCACGGGCTCGCATTTTCGGTGGCGCCGAACGTGCGCACGCCGCCGTCGCTGCGCAACATCTTCAAGGAGATTGCCGCAAGCCTTGGCCACGAGACGCCGCGTCACGGCTGTCTCGACACCTGGGCGAAGCAGGGCGTGCTGCTGCTGAACACGGTGTTGACGGTAGAGCGCGACTCAGCCGCCAGCCACGCAAAACGCGGCTGGGAAAAATGCACCGACACGCTGATCCACGAACTGGCGATGCGCCATGACGGCCTCGTGTTCATGCTGTGGGGCGCGCACGCGCAAGCCAAGCGCGCGCTGCTCGGCGGCAAGTCGCATTGCGTGCTGGAAGCACCGCATCCGTCGCCGCTGTCGGCGCATCGCGGTTTTCTCGGCTGCGGGCATTTCGCCAAAGCCAACGAATATCTCGCACAGCACGGCCGCGAGCCTATCGACTGGCGCCTGCCCCACGAAGCGCAAATGCTCGCCTGAAAACGCCGGCATCGCGGCATGATGCATCGGCGAAACATCTACGCATCAAAGAAAAAACGCCACGGACTCAAATCGGTGGCGTTTTTCATTCCATCGAGCGATTCGCCGCATATCGAAGCGGCGCGGCCAGCCTTACGCGGCGGCGATCGCTTCGCGGGCGGAAGCCAGCGCGGCGCTGGCAGCGTCCGGGCCCATGTTCAGACCTTCGGCGTAGATGAAGCTCACGTCGGTCATGCCGAGGAAGCCGAGGAAGCTTTTCAGGTACGGCGTCTGGCTGTCGTTCGGCGTGCCCAGATACTTGCCGCCGCGTGCCGACACCACGTAGACCTTCTTGCCTTTCACGAGACCTTCCGGACCGTTCGCCGTGTATGCGAACGTGATGCCGGCGCGTGCGATGAAGTCGAAGTACGTCTTCAGTTGCGACGAGATGCCGAAGTTGTACATCGGCGCGCCGATCACCACGATGTCGGCGGCTTGCAGTTCGGCGATCAGCGCTTCGCTGCGCGCTGCGATCGCAGCTTGTTCGGCCGTGCGTTGGTCAGCCGGCGTAAAGAACGCGCCGAGGACGGCGTCGTCCAGATGCGGCAGCGGTTCAGCTTGCAGATTGCGGACGACGACTTGCGCGCCCGGATTCGATTGTTGCAGCTTTGCGGTCAGCTCGTTGACGAGTAGCGTCGAGTTCGCGCCTTGCGAGCGGGCTGCCGAGTTGATTTGCAGGATCGTGGTCATGGTTGACTCCAGTTGGGGCGCGCAGTGTTGCGCGAGTGGAGCCATTGTGTTTTTTTGCCGCACCCTGAACAAGCCATCCGGCGGCGACGGATTGTTGCAGTGGTAGAACAATCCGCCACACTCCGCCGCCCAAGAGCGACGGCCCGGATGACGATCAGCGTGCCAGCCAGTGCTCGCGTGCCTTGCGAGCGGCGGCCCGCCTGTCGCTGACGGCGAGCTTGTAGCGCGCCACCTCAGGCCCGTCCAGCTTGACTTGCGTGGTGCGCAACTCGTCGCGGCGGAAGGCGTGAACCTCGACTTTCGCGCCCGGCTGGTAGCGCGCGAGCAGCCCGTCAAGATTCGAGCCGGTCACGCGCAGGCCGTCGAGCGCGATCAGCACGTCGCCGGCCGAAAGCCCGGCTTTCTGCGCGGCGCCGCCCTCATGAACCGCTGCGAGCGTGCAATCCGCGCCGCCGCGCACGCGTGCGCCGAGCGACGGCTTGCCGTTCTTGTCGAGCTCGGGCGCAATGGCGACGCCGAACGGCGCGAGCAGCGTGTCGAGCGGCAGATCGCGCGTGCCGTGCACGGCTTCGGCGAACAAACCGGTCAGTTTCGCGCCGGTCGCTTCCGCGAAAAGCGCCTCGATCTCGCTTTCTTCGACACCGACCGGCTTGCCGCGATAGAACTCACGGCCGAAGCGCTGCCACAGCAAGCGCATCACGTCGTCGAGCGATTTGCGGTTGTTGGTCTGCGCGCGGATCGTCAGATCGAACGCGAGCGCGACGAGCGAGCCCTTGGTGTAATAGCTGACGATCGCGTTCGGCGCGTTCTCGTCCTGCCGGTAGTATTTGACCCACGCGTCGAACGAGCTTTCCGCGACGCTCTGCTTGAGACGCCCGCTGCCGCGCTGCACGCCGCCGATCACCTTGCCGAGCAGGCCGAAATAGTCGTCCTGCGAAATCAGGCCGCTGCGCACGAGGATTAGATCGTCGTAGTAAGACGTGAAGCCTTCGAACAGCCACAGCAGCGACGTGTAGTTTTCGACGCTCAGGTCGTACGGCGCGAACACGGCCGGCTTGATGCGCTTCACGTTCCAGGTGTGGAAGTATTCGTGGCTGCACAGGCCGAGATAGGTCCGGTAGCCTTCGGTGCGCGCCTCGCGCCCTTCCACCGGCAGATCGCCGCGATTGCAGATCAGTGCGGTCGAAGCGCGGTGTTCGAGGCCGCCGTACCCATCGGTGACGGCCTGGGTCATGAACACGTAGCGATCCACCGGCGCTTTCTTCGACTTGGGCTCGAACAACGCGATCTGCGCCTCGCAAATGCGCTTCAGATCGGCCGACAGACGCGCCATGTCCAGCCCGACCACGCGCCCGGCGATCACGATGTCGTGCGGCACGCCGTGCGCCTTGAACGTCGCCAGTGCGAATTCACCCAGCGCGACGGGATGATCGATCAACTCGTCGTAGTTCTGCGCGCGGTACTCGCCGAAACCATAACGCTTCGTGCCGCGCGCTTCCGGCAGCGCGGTGGCCACACGCCAGTTGCGATACGCCGCGCCGTCCGGTTTCTGGATCTCGACCACGCACTGTGCTTCCTCGTGACCGAGCGGCGAGAGGAAGACGCTCGTGCCGTTGAAAAAGCCCGTCGTGTCGTCGAGATGCGCGGCGCGCACCGACAGATCCCACGCGTAGACCTCGTAGCGCAGCGTCAGCGCGCCTTTGACCGGCGCGACCTGCCACGTGTGCTTGTCGGTCTTTTCGACGCGCACCTTGCGGCCCGCGTCGTTGAAAGCGCGCAGCGTCACGATGTTGCGGGCGAACTCGCGCACCATGTAGCTGCCCGGAATCCACACCGGCAACATGAAACGCTGGCCGGCCGGATCGGGATCGGCGACGGTCACGGTGACTTCGAACAGGTGGGCGGCGGGCTGCTTGGGAACGATGGTGTAGCGGATCGGCTTCATCGGCGGCGATTAGAAGTGTTCTGGCGGGGATGGTCGGGCTTGATGCGAAAGGAGGCGCACGTCGCGCCTCCTTTGCCGGATGGGTTGTGCGTGCTCAGCGCACCGCGGACATTTCCTTGTCCAGCCGGTCGGCCGGCACGGCGCCGGGCAGACGGCGGCCGTCCGCGAGAAACACCGTGGGCGTGCCGTCGACGTTCATGGCGTGGCCGAGCGCGAGGTTCTTGTCGATCGCGGCGGTGTCGCAGGTGCCGGCGGCGGTGGGCGCCTGATGGTTCTGCATCCATGATTCCCATGCCTTCGCGCGGTCCGTTGAGCACCAGATCGACTTCGACTTCGCGGTCGAATCCGGCGACAGCACCGGGTACAGGAAGGTATAGATCGTCACGTTGTCGATCGACTTGAGCGACGTTTCGAGCTGCTTGCAGTACGGGCAGTTCGGGTCGGAGAATACGGCGATCTTGCGCGCGCCGTTGCCCTTCACGACTTTCACGGCGTTTCCGAACGGCAGGCTAGCGAAATCGATACGGTTGGTTTCCGCCAGACGCGCCTCGGTCAGATTCTTGCGGGTCTTCGCGTCGACCATGTCGCCGAGCAGCAGATAGTCGCCGTTCGCGTCGCTATACACGATCTGCGTGCCGAGGTTCACTTCGTACAGGCCGGCAATCGGCGACTTCGTCACGCTCTTGATCGTCACGTCCGCGAGACGCGTTTGCAGCGTGGCCTTGAGCTTGTCGGTAGTCTGGTCGGCCTGTGCCGAGCAGCCGATCGTGACGGCTGCGATGGCAAGCGCGGCGGCCGCGATGCGGAAAGTCTTTTTCATGCTGAATTCCTGGGTTCAAGCGCGCGTTTGGCGCGTTTCGTGACGGTCCCGATCTGACCGGAACCGCGTCCATCCGTTCATGATACCTGTCTGGCCGGCTGCGGCACGCCGGACCGCGCGCTTCAACCGAGCGCGGCCGACACCAGCCAGCGCTTGATGAACGGCTGCGCCCCGACGAAAGCCATACCGGTATTGCGCAGTGCCTTGGCGAAAGGACCGGGAACGGAAAACAGTTTTTGCAAACCGTCGGTGGCGATCATCAGCGCCCGGATGTCTTCGCGGCGCGCGCGTTCGTAGCGGCGCAGCAGCACCATGTCGCCGAGATCGCGGAACGACTCCTTGCCGGCGACGGTATCGGCGAGCGCCGCGACGTCGCGCAAGCCAAGGTTCATGCCCTGCCCGGCCAGCGGATGGATCAGATGCGCGGCGTCGCCGACCAGCGCGACGCGCGGCGCCACCAGCCGGTCCACCGTTTGCAGCGCGAGCGGGAAACCTTGCGCGGGCGTCACGCAGTCGAGCGCACCGAACTGGCCGCCCGTCACGCGCTCCACCTCCGCGGCAAGCTGCGCCGGATCGAGCGCGACCAGTTGTTCGGCGTGCTCGGTGCGCGCCGACCACACCAGCGAAACATGGCCGTCCGGCATGGGCAGCAGTGCGATGATCTCGCCGTCCTTGAACCATTGACAGGCAGTCTCGCCGTGCGGCTTCTCAGCCTTGAAATTGGCGACCACGCCGGTCTGCCTGTAGTCGCGCCGGTCCATTTTCGAGCCGATCTGCGCCCGCACCCACGAGTGCGCGCCGTCCGCGCCGACCACCAGATCGGCTTCGAGCACATTGCCGTTAGCCAGCCCAACGCTGGCGCTGTCAGCGGTGAAGTCGAGCGCCTGAGCGCGCGTGTCGATCCAGGTGAGATTCGGCTGGAAGCGCAGCGCCGCATCCAGCGCGCGCTCGATCACCGACGACTCGACGATCCACGCCAGTTGCGGCACGGAAGCCTGAAACGCGGAGAAATGCAGCTCGGCGTGCGCGTCGCCGTAGACGCGCATGTCGTAGACGGGGCCGAGCCGCGTCAGATCGAGCGCCTGCCAGACCCGCAAACGCTCCAGCAGAGCCTGTGAGCTCGACGACAGCGCGTAGACCCGCGAGTCGAAGCTGGCGCCGGGAGGCAGCGCCGCGCAAGGTTGCGCGAGCAGTGCCACGCGCAGCCCGCCTTGCGTGAGCGCGAGCGCCGCGGTCTTGCCGACGAGCCCGCCGCCGATCACGGCCGCGTCAAAGGTCTGGTGGTGTGCGTTCATCCGCGCATTATAGCCGCGGGGGTTGCGAGGGACGGATCGACGCGCGCGGCATTTGCGCCCGGACAAGCGCGCCGCTATTCACAGATGACCGGCCGCCGCCAGCGCCGCGTTCGCCTCGCGCAGCCGCGTCGATTCGCGGCTGGAAGGCAGGCGCCTCCGGGCGCCACCCTGGACGGCAAGCGCCGCTCGCCCTCCGCCGCCGCAGTCAGCCCATCCGAACGGGTTACAATTACGCTTTCCGTGAAAACTCGCACCCGGTCGTCGAGCCAACGCCCCGATCCGGTGTCTTGTCCCGCTCCGCTGCATTTGTCCGCCACGCCACACGCGAAGGCTTCCCGAATCCTGCACACAGCGTCGAGCGCGTCACGCAACTTACTGAATCACTGAAGGATTTCCATGAGCCTCAAATGCGGCATCGTCGGCCTGCCTAACGTCGGCAAGTCCACTCTGTTCAATGCGCTGACCAAGGCGGGCATTGCCGCCGAAAACTATCCGTTCTGCACGATCGAGCCGAACGTCGGCATCGTCGAAGTGCCGGACGCGCGGCTGAAGGCGCTCGCTGAAATCGTCAAGCCGGAGCGCATCCTGCCGGCCGTGGTGGAATTCGTCGACATCGCCGGTCTCGTGGCCGGCGCGAGCAAGGGCGAAGGTCTGGGCAACCAGTTTCTCGCCAACATCCGCGAAACGGATGCGATCACGCACGTGGTGCGCTGCTTCGAAGACGAGAACGTGATTCACGTCGCGAACAAGGTCGATCCGCTGTCGGATATCGAAGTGATCAACACCGAACTGGCGCTGGCCGACCTCGCCACCGTCGAAAAGGCGTTGGCGCGCTATTCGAAGGCGGCCAAGTCGGGCAACGACAAGGAAGCCATCAAGAACGCCGCCGTGCTGGAAAAAGTGCGCGCGCAGCTCGACCAGGCCAAGCCGGTCCGCGCGCTCGACCTCTCGGACGAAGAAAAAGCCACGCTCAAGCCGTTCTGCCTGATCACCGCCAAGCCGACCATGTACGTGGCCAACGTGAAGGAAAACGGTTTCGAGAACAATCCGCACCTCGACGCGGTCACGAAGTTCGCGGCCACGGAAAACGCGCCGGTCGTCGCCGTGTGCGCTGCGATCGAAGCGGAAATCGCCGACCTCGACGAAGCCGACATGGAAGTGTTCCTCGCCGACATGGGCATGGAAGAACCGGGCCTGAACCGCGTGATCCGCGCCGCCTTCAAGCTGCTCGGCCTGCAAACCTACTTCACGGCCGGTGTGAAGGAAGTGCGCGCGTGGACAATCCATATCGGCGATACGGCGCCGCAGGCTGCGGGCGCGATTCACACGGACTTCGAGCGCGGCTTCATTCGCGCGCAGACCATCGCGTTCAACGACTTCATCACCTACAAGGGTGAGCAAGGCGCGAAGGAAGCCGGCAAGATGCGCGCGGAAGGCAAGGAATACGTCGTGCACGATGGCGACGTGATGAACTTCCTGTTCAATGTGTGAGTATTGAGTTCGAGCCTCGGCTTCGGCGCGAGGCGGTCACGGGTGGAAACCTGAGCGCCGCCGCCCGCCGCCGCTGACCTCGGAAGAGCCCGCCTTGCGCGGGCTCTTTGCTTTACTGCCGGCCGGTCGTGCCGGCACGCGCACACTGCAGCGGCAACGCGATACCGTCCCTGACGGCCGCCATCTTCGACGGCGAATCCGCGAGCACCGCGTCGATGCCGAGGCACGCCGCCGTCCGGTAATCGTCCGCATCGTTCACGGCAATCGCGACGATTCGCACGCCGGGCTTCTGCCGGAAGCATGCGACGGTGGCGGCCGTCCACAGCGTAGCATGGACATCCGAGCGCCCTTCTCCCAACGTGAACTTCTCGACCACCGTCACCGCGCGATGCAACTCGAACGCGCTCATGGCGTGTTCGGCCGGCGCGTCCACACAACCCTGATGCAGCAGCACACGCACGAGCCGCCCACGCGTCGCATCGCGTGATTCGAATAGCCTGGCTTGCGGATAAGCCGCAAAAGTCTTTTGATAAGCCGCTTCTGTCGAATAGATCGACACCCGCTGCCACGCGTTTTCTTCATCGAGCAAGCGCGCGACCGCCTGAGTTTGCGGTTCGGCGGGCAGCGCCTTCATGTCGAGGATGACCGGCATGCCTGCCGGCATGCTGCGCAGGGCCTCGCGCAATGTCGGAATGCCCAAAGGGCGATCGCGGTAGGGATACGTGTCTGCGCGCTGGAACTTCCACCCGGCATTCACGCGCGCAAGTTGTGCCGCCGTATAAGCAGACACCGGCCCTTTCGCGTCGGTCAACGCCGACAGATCAGCCGGCCGATAGAGAACCGGCACACCGTCCCTGCTCAACTGCACGGTGAGCCACATCGCATCGGCGCGATTCGAGATCGACAGCCGAATCGCTTCGAGCGTATTCTCCGGCGCATCGCCCGTGCCGCCGCGATGCGCGATGATCGCCGGTAACGAGCTCACCTGGGCGACGACATTCTTCGTCGGGACGGACGTGAGCGAACAACCCGTCAATGCGGCGCTTGCGATGCAACTACCTGCGACAAATCGTACTGAACTCAGCATCTGGAATCCTGATTAATACGCACCGGGGCGTAACGTACACGAGACGGGCACGACCCAAACCAACGCCTATCATGCCCGCGCGCAAACGGCCGCGTCCAGCGAACGAGGCTCGGCCCTGCTCGCATGCAAACTTGCACGTTCCAACGCTGGCTGTTTCCGTTTTGTGACACCGATGTTAAATTGCGGCATTCGGCACCCGTCAAAAAACGGCGTACGCCGCCCGGCAGCCGACGCCGGACTGTCATCGAACACAAATAGAATCGCGCGATTCGCATCAGCGCCCGTTCCGATCAGCAACCATGTTGCATGGGAGACAAATCGATGAGTTTGAAGCCGCTAATCCGTTCGCTTGCCGTTGCCGCCGTGTTGAGCGCCGGCCTCAGTCAGGCGGCCCACGCCGCAACAGAAATCCAGTTCTGGCACGGCATGGAAGCCGCGCTGGGCGAACGGCTGAACGACATTGCCAACGCATTCAACACGTCGCAAAGCGACTACAAGATCGTGCCGATCTTCAAGGGCACCTACGACCAGACTCTCGCTGCCGGCATCGCCGCGTATCGCAGCGGCAATGCGCCGGCCATCCTGCAGGTCTATGAAGTCGGCACCGCCACGATGATGCAGGCGAAGAAGGCCGTGATCCCCGTATCGGAAGTATTCAAGCAAGCCGGCGTGCCGCTCGATGAAAAGGCCTTTGTGCCGACCATCGCGAGCTATTACAGCGACGCGAAAACCGGCGAGCTGATCTCTATGCCGTTCAACAGCTCGACACCGGTGCTGTACTACAACAAGGACGCGTTCAGGAAAGCCGGGCTCGACCCGAACCAGCCGCCGAAAACCTGGGCCGAACTGCAGACCGACGCACAGAAGCTGAAGGCGTCGGGCATGGCGTGCGGCTATTCGTCCGGCTGGCAGAGCTGGATTCAACTCGAGAACTACAGCGCGTGGCATGGCGCGCCGTTCGCGTCGAAGAACAACGGCTTCGACGGCCCGGACGCGCAACTGGAATTCAACAAGCCGCTGCAGGTCGCGCACATCCAGTTCCTGCAGAACATGCAGAAGGACGGCACGTTCACCTACGTTGGCCGCAAGGACGAACCGGTGTCGAAGTTCTATAGCGGCGACTGCGGGATCATCACCAACTCGTCGGGGTCGCTCGCCACGATCAAGAAGTACGCGAAGTTCAACTTCGGCACCGGCATGATGCCGTACGACGCCAGCGTGAAGGGCGCGCCGCAGAACGCGATCATTGGCGGAGCGAGCCTGTGGGTGCTGTCGGGCAAGGATCCGGCGGTGTACAAGGGCGTGGCGAAATTCCTCTCGTATCTGTCGTCGGCGCCGGTTGCCGCGAAGTGGCATCAGGACACCGGCTATCTGCCGGTCACCACCGCCGCTTATCAACTGACGCAGCAGCAAGGCTTCTACGAGAAGAACCCGGGCAGCGATACCGCCATCAAGCAGATGCTCAACAAGCCGCCGCTGCCGTACACGAAGGGCTTGCGTCTGGGCAACATGCCGCAGATCCGCACCGTCATCGACGAAGAGCTCGAACAGGTCTGGGCACAGAAGAAAACGCCGCAACAGGCGCTCGACGCCTCCGTGTCGCGCGGCGATGAACTGCTGCGCCGCTTCGAGAAAGCCGGTAATTAAGCGGGCAGGGCTTCGGTGCGCTCGCGCCGAAGCCAGTGCTTGCAGCAGAACCTTGGAAATCATCGATGGAAAAGCGCTCCAGCTTCGGCTCCAGCCTGCTGCCCTACCTGCTCGTCGCGCCGCAACTCGCGATCACGCTGCTGTTTTTCCTGTGGCCTGCCGGTGAGGCTCTCTGGCAATCCACGCAAAGTCAGGACGCGTTCGGCACGTTGAGCGAGTTCGTCGGGCTTGCCAACTTCAAGCAGCTCTTTGCTGATCCGCTTTACCTGTCGTCGTTTTATACGACGCTGATCTTCTGCGCGCTCGTCACGGTGTCGGGGCTCGTGATTTCGCTACTGCTCGCGGTCTGCGCCGATCGTGTGACACGCGGCGCCAGGACATATCAGACGCTCCTGATCTGGCCGTACGCGGTCGCGCCCGCAATCGCCGCCGTGTTGTGGTCGTTCCTGTTCAACCCGAGCATCGGCCTCGTCACTTATGCGCTGGCCAAATACGGCATTGTGTGGAATCACGCGCTGAACGCGGGCCAGGCAATGTTCCTCGTGGTGCTCGCGTCCGTCTGGAAACAGGTCAGCTATAACTTTCTGTTCTTCTACGCCGGCTTGCAGGCCATTCCGCGCTCGCTGATCGAAGCGGCGGCGATCGACGGCGCCGGTCCGGTGCGACGCTTTTTCGGCATCGCACTGCCGCTTCTGTCGCCGACCAGTTTCTTCCTGCTGGTGATCAACATCACCTACGCGTTCTTCGACACCTTCCCTGTGATCGACGCGGCAACCGGCGGCGGTCCGGCGCAAGCCACCCGCACGCTGATCTACAAGATCTTCGCCGAAGGTTTCCAGGGGCTCGACATCGGCAGTTCGGGCGCGCAGTCGGTGATCCTGATGGTGATCGTCGTCGCGTTGACGGTCGTGCAATTCCGCTTCATCGAACGCAAGGTTCAATACTCATGATCGAGAACCGCCGCGGTTTCGACCTCTTCTGCCACGCGGTGCTGATTCTGGGCGTCGTGCTGGTGGTGTTTCCGGTGTACGTCGCGTTTTGCGCGGCGACCATGAGCGAGCACGAGGTGTTCAGCGTGCCGCTTTCGCTGGTGCCGAGCACGCATTTGTTCGAGAACATCGCGACCGTCTGGTCGCAAGGCAGCGGCAACGCGGCGGCGCCGTTCGGCCGCATGCTGTTCAACAGCCTCGTGATGGCGCTGGTGATCTCGATCGGCAAGATCGCGGTCTCGATGATTTCCGCGTACGCGATCGTGTTCTTCCGTTTCCCGTTTCGCAACCTCGCGTTCTGGCTGATCTTCATCACGTTGATGCTGCCGGTCGAAGTGCGCATCTTTCCAACCGTACAGGTCGTGTCGTCGATGCATCTGAGCAACACGTATAGCGGTTTGACGTTGCCGCTGATCGCCTCGGCCACCGCGACTTTCCTGTTCCGCCAGTTTTTCATGACACTGCCGGACGAACTCATGGAAGCCGCACGGATCGATGGCGCAGGCGCCATGCGGTTTTTCTGGGACGTCGTGTTGCCGCTGTCGAAGACGAACATGGCGGCGCTCTTCGTCATCACGTTCATTTACGGCTGGAATCAGTACCTGTGGCCGATTCTGATCACGAGCCAGCAGTCGCTGACCACGGCTGTTGTGGGCATCAAAAGCATGATTGCGTCCGGCGACACCGCGACCGAATGGCACCTGGTGATGACCGCGACACTGCTCGCGATGCTGCCGCCGCTCGCCGTGGTGCTGACGATGCAGCGCTGGTTCGTGCGCGGACTCGTGGACGCGGAGAAGTGAGCGGCGCTTCAGCGAGCATTTTTCATGCATTGGAATAGACACCACCGCGGACAACACCGCGCGATCCGCGGCAAGCAACGAAAGGCTAAAACGGCATGGCTGCACTGACTCTGCAAGGTGTTAAAAAAACCTACGACGGCAAACAGTTCGTGTTGCACGGCATCGACGTGGACGTTGCCGACGGCGAGTTCGTCGTGATGGTCGGTCCGTCCGGTTGCGGCAAATCGACCTTGCTGCGGATGGTGGCGGGACTCGAACGCATCTCCGAGGGCACTATTTCGATCGCTGGCAAAGTGGTCAATCAACTGGAGCCGAAGGATCGCAACATCGCGATGGTGTTCCAGAACTATGCGCTCTATCCGCACATGAGCGTGGCCGAGAACATGGGCTACGCGCTGAAGATCGCGGGCGTGGACCGCGCGCAGATCGAAAAACGCGTGCAGGCCGCCGCGCAGATTCTCGAACTCGAAGCGCTGCTGCAACGCAAGCCGCGCGAGTTGTCCGGCGGGCAACGGCAACGCGTCGCAATGGGTCGCGCGATCGTGCGCGAGCCGGCCGTGTTTCTGTTCGACGAACCGCTGTCGAATCTCGACGCCCGACTGCGCGTGCAGATGCGGCTCGAAATCCAGCGTCTGCATGCGCGACTTGCCACCACGAGTCTGTACGTGACGCACGATCAGATCGAAGCAATGACTTTGGCCCAGCGCGTGATCGTGATGAACAAGGGCCACGCCGAGCAGATCGGCGCGCCGACCGAAGTCTATGAGCGGCCCGCCACGGTGTTCGTCGCGAGCTTCATCGGCTCGCCGGGAATGAATCTGCTGGAAGGCCGCGTGTCGGACGACGGTGCGCTTTTCGAAGTAGCCGGTAACGGTCCGAAACTGCCTTTGACAGGCGTGGTATCGATCGGCCGCGAAGTCGCCAAAGGACGCGAGTGGACGCTCGGCATCCGCCCGGAACACATGAGCCCGGGCCAGCCAGACGCGCCTCACGCGACGCTCACCGTCGATTCCTGCGAACTGCTCGGCGCGGACAATCTGGCGCACGGCCGCTGGGGCAAGCATGACGTGACAGTGCGCCTGCCGCACGCGCATCGGCCCGCAGCGGGCGAAGCGCTGCAAGTAGCGCTGCCCGCGCAGCATCTGCATTTCTTCGATCCGGCAAGCGGAAGACGCGCCAATTGACGCCCGATAAAACCCACGGGCGGTCCAAATAACGGGCACTCGAAAAACCATGACAAGCTTGACTCGCGAGACCCTGCGCGCCTGCGCGGCAATGACGGCGGCGCTGGTGTTCAGCGTGTCGTCCGCGTTCGCCTATGTGGCGCCCGGCACGACGCCCGACGAAGCGAACCTCAGCAATCACAACACCTATACCAATCGCGACGGCAACACCGTGCACGCGCCGGCCCGTTCCCTATCCGGCAAGGCGCCGGAAGGTGCGACTGCGCGCTGCCGCGATGGCACGTACAGCTTCAGCCGGCACCGCAGCGGCACGTGCTCGCGGCACGGCGGCGTGGCGGATTGGCTCTGAGCATCCGAACCGCCCCTGGCCGAACGGACACCCGCAGACACCCACTGCCGTCCGGCACCCGCGCCGAAGTACAATGCCACCTGAAGAAGCCGCCCGCGCGCGAGGCGTCGCGAAGTTCGACGCCGCGCTCCACGCCGCGCCGGCCGGCACCGGGCGCTCCGCCCGGCCATAACACCGATTACCCATCCACCCACGGCAGCCCGCCCCTTCGCGGCCGGCGTCGTCAACGTCTATTGCAAGCAAATGGCCCAATACGTCTTCACCATGAACCGGGTCGGCAAGATCGTGCCACCCAAGCGTCAAATCCTGAAAGACATCTCGCTGTCGTTTTTTCCCGGCGCGAAGATCGGTCTGCTCGGCCTGAACGGCTCGGGCAAGTCGACGCTGATCCGCATCATGGCCGGTGTGGACAAGGACATCGAAGGCGAAGCCACGCCCATGCCGAACCTGAACATCGGCTATCTGCCGCAGGAACCGCAGCTCGATCCGAACAAAACCGTGCGTGAAACGATCGAGGAAGGTCTCGGCGACGTGTTCAACGCGCAGAAGAAGCTCGACGAAATCTACGCGGCTTATGCCGAACCGGACGCCGACTTCGACGCGCTCGCCGCCGAGCAAGCCAAGTACGAAGCGATCCTCGCCACCTCGGACGGCGGCAACGCCGAGCAGCAGATCGAAATCGCCGCCGACGCACTGCGCCTGCCGGCCTGGGACGCGAAGATCGAACATCTGTCGGGCGGCGAAAAGCGCCGCGTCGCGCTGTGCAAGCTCCTGCTCGAAAAGCCGGACATGCTGCTGCTCGACGAGCCGACCAACCACCTGGACGCGGAATCGGTCGACTGGCTCGAACAGTTCCTCACGCGCTTCCCGGGCACCGTGGTCGCCGTGACTCACGATCGCTACTTCCTCGATAACGCCGCCGAGTGGATTCTCGAACTCGACCGCGGCCACGGCATTCCGTGGAAGGGCAACTACAGCAGTTGGCTCGACCAGAAGGAAGAGCGCCTGAAGCAGGAAGAATCGTCGGAGTCGGCGCGCCAGAAAGCCATCAAGAAGGAACTGGAGTGGGTGCGCCAGAACCCGAAGGGCCGTCAGGCGAAGTCGAAGGCGCGTATCGCCCGCTTCGAGGAACTGAATAGCCAGGACTACCAGAAGCGCAACGAGACCTCGGAAATCTTCATTCCGGTCGGCGATCGTCTGGGCAATGAAGTGATCGAGTTCAAGAACGTCAGCAAGTCGTATGGCGACCGTTTGCTGCTCGACAACGTCAGTTTCAAGATTCCGGCGGGCGCGATTGTCGGCATCATCGGACCGAACGGCGCGGGTAAGTCCACGCTGTTCCGCATGCTCACCGGCCGCGAGCAGCCGGATTCGGGCGAGATCGTGCAGGGCCCGACCGTCAAGCTCGCGTACGTGGATCAAAGCCGCGATGCGCTGGACAGCTCGAAGACCGTGTTCGAGGAAATCTCCGGCGGCGCGGACGTGCTGACGGTCGGCAAGTACGAAACGCCGTCGCGGGCGTATATCGGCCGCTTCAACTTCAAGGGCGGCGACCAGCAGAAGATCGTCGGCAATCTGTCGGGTGGTGAACGCGGCCGGCTGCATCTGGCCAAGACGCTGATCTCGGGCGGCAACGTGCTGCTGCTGGACGAACCGTCGAACGACCTCGACGTCGAAACGCTGCGCGCGCTCGAAGACGCCTTGCTCGAATTCGCCGGCTCGGTGCTGGTGATCTCGCACGATCGCTGGTTCCTCGACCGGATCGCCACGCACATCCTCGCATTCGAAGGGGATTCGCAAGTCACGTTCTTCGACGGCAATTACCAGGAATACGAAGCGGACAAGCGCGCGCGTCTCGGTGAAGAAGGTGCACGTCCGAAGCGTCTGCGTTACAAGCCGATCGCGCGATAAGTGCCGAACCGGGCGGCTTGCGCGTGACTTGTCGCTTGTGACGACGCGCGAGCCGCGTTGACGGCCGCTTGCCGCGCAAGGCACGACGGCGGGTATTTCGCGCCACAGCGCGGCAGATGCCGCGAATTACCCGGCGTCGCCCGATGAGGGGTACGGCACACGCATTGCGTGCCACGACGTGATACATGTCATCGTGGTGGGGCGCGTGCGCTCCGCCCGAACGATCCCATTCAAGCGCGCGCCTATCCGGCGAGCGCGCAGGCCAATCACTGCCACACCGCCCGGAACGCGGTGACGAGGAGGCAAGCATGGCGATGTCGAAGGGCAAGCGCTGGGCCGTCGCCGTAGGCGGCGTGCTGCTGGTGCTGATCGTCGTCGTGGTCGGCGGCCTGCAGTTCGCGCAACGCGAGGTCAAGGAGCGCGTGATCGCGGCGCTCGGGCCATTGGGCAGCGCCGAAACCATCGATGTCGGACTAACCTCGGTCCGTCTCACCAACGTCCTTCTCAAAGCGCCGCCTGGCTGGCCGGCCGGCGACCCGCTGCGGGCGGACGAAATCACGCTGACACCGGACATTCGCGATCTGATCGCGCGGCGCATGCATATCCGCAGCGTGGTGGTGCGCGGCTTCGACATCGCCGTGCTGCGCACGAAAGACGGCGCGATTCGCCTGATGCCGAATCTGCGGCAAACCGTGAACCAATCCGACACGGAAGCCAGCGGCGCGGCCGCCCCCGTTCCCCGCGAAAAGCAGGTCGATCACATCAGTTTCGAGCAGGGCAACTTCCACTTCTACGACATGACGGTCGGGCCGCCGCCGTTCAAAGTGACGGTCAGCGATGCCAATGCGACCGTCGACAATCTCCGTCTGCCCGCCCTCACCGAGCCGACCAGCATCAATGTCACCGGTTCGATCAAAGGGCCGGCGCATACGGGCACGGTGTCGTTCGGCGGCTGGATCAAAATCGCCAGCAAGGATTCGCAGACCAGCAGCAAGCTGCGCGGCGTCGACCTCGTGATGCTCGACCCGTACCTGATCAAGAAAGCCGGTGCGAAGGCACAGGTGACCGGCGGCACGGTCGACCTGACAGTCGACTCGACGGTGCGCAACTATCAGCTGCACGCACCCGGAACGCTGACGGTCCACAATCTGCAACTCGCCGACAGCGGCAACCCGCTCGATACCTTCATGTCGATTCCGACCAAAGCCGCGGTCGCCGCGCTCAAAACGCACAACGGCGACATCACGCTGCATTTCGTTCTGGACGGAAATCTGCGCGACCCGAAATTCTCGGTGCAGGAAGGACTGATGAAGCGCATCGGCACCGGCTTTGCCAAGGCGCTCGGCGTGAGCGTGGGGGACGTGGCAAAAGACGCGGGACAAACCGTGAAAGGCCTGGGTAACGCGTTGAAGAATCTGCTTGGCCAGTAGGTCGGTCGGTTGGGTAAGAAACGCGCCTAAATAAACAGGCGAAGCGGCGCCGCTGGAACGGAAGACGCGCCGCCTTACCGTCAGAGCCGCCGCAGCGTCACGCCGGCAATCCCAACTCGCGCAGTTTCGCTTCGGTTTGCGCGGCGCTGGTGTGATGCACGCCGTGCCAGCCCAGCGCGGTCGCGGCCTCGGCGTTCTTCAGGTTGTCGTCGATAAAGACGAGCTCGGCGGGCTCGATGCCTGGCAGTTGCACTTCGATCCGCTCCAGCATGGCCGCGAAGATGGCCGGATCGGGTTTCACCAGCCCCACCCGCCCCGAGACAACGATGTCGCGAAATCGCCGCAGCACCGGGTAATGCTCCCACGCATACGGAAAGGTCTCCGCCGACCAGTTGGTCAACCCGAAGAGCGGCACCTCGGCCGCTTCGAGCTTTTCCATGATCGCCACGCCCTCTTCGAGCACGCCGGCCACCATCTCGTGCCAGCGTTCGTAGAACGCGCGGATCAGCGTTTCGTGATCGGGAAACTTCGCGACGAGTTCCTCGGTGGCTTCGACGAGCGGCTGGCCGCCGTCCTGACGGATCACCCAGTCCATCGAACAGACGTGCGTCAGAAACCAGCGGCGCTCGGTCTCGTCAGGAATCAGCTCCCGATATAGATACTCGGGGCTCCAGTCGATCAGCACGCCGCCGAAATCGAACACCACTGCCTTGATGGCCATGCACGCTCCGTGAGCAAATTCCCGATTGCGATCAGATGGGTTGCGTGCGCAACTCCAGCCATGCTTTGGCGTCGCCCGACACGTGCGGCGCCAGACGCGTGCGCACGGTCTCGTGATACGCGTTCAGCCACGCGCGTTCGTCCTCGCGCAACAGCGACAGATCGAGGCAACGTGTGTCGATCGGGCACAGCGTCAACGTCTCGAATTTGAGGAAGTCGCCGAACTCGGTCTGGCCGGCAGGCACGTTCAGCACGAGGTTCTCGATCCGCACGCCCCATTTTCCCGGACGGTAAATGCCCGGCTCGACCGAGGTGATCATGCCCTCTTCCATCGCGGTCCACGGTTCGGCCGGCGCATAGTGCGAAATCACCTGCGGGCCTTCGTGCACGTTCAGGAAATAACCCACGCCGTGACCGGTGCCGTGGCCGTAATCGGCGCCGGCTTCCCAGATCGGCGCGCGGGCGATTGCGTCGAGCATAGGCGAACGGATACCGCGCGGAAAGTGCGCGCGCGAAAGCGCCATCGTGCCCTTGAGCACGATCGTGAAATCGCGCCGCTGTTCTTCGCTGATGGTGCCGACGGGTACCACACGGGTGATGTCGGTCGTGCCGCTCAGATACTGCGCGCCGGAGTCGATCAGCAACAGGCCGTTGCCCTCGATCACCGAGTGTGATTCCTCGGTGGCGCGGTAATGCGGCATCGCGCCGTTCGCGTTGAAGCCGGCGATCGTCGCAAAGCTCAGCGACACGAAGCCCGGACGGCGCGCGCGGGCCGCCGTCAAACGTTCGTCGATAGTGAGTTCGGTGATCGTTTCGCGGCCCAGCGCGCCCTCGAACCAGGCGAAAAATTCCGCCAGTGCCGCACCGTCCTGTTCCATCGTCTCGCGCACATGCTCGGCTTCCGCCTCGGTCTTGCGCGACTTGAAGAAGGTGGACGGATTGACGGCCTCGATCACCTTGACCGTGGCCGGCACCGATTGCAACGAGCCGAACGTAATGCGGCGCGGGTCGATCAGCAGCGTGCTGCCAGCGGGCAGCGCGGCCAGCGCGTCCGCAGCTTTGGCATACGGCTCGACGCTGATGCTGTCTTTCGCCAACGCCTCGGCCAGTGCCTGCGGCACCTTGCCGTCAGCGACGAAGAGCGACGCGCGATCAACTCCGATCAGCGCGTGCGCCACGAATACCGGGTTGTAGCTGACATCGGCGCCGCGCAGATTCAGCAGCCAGGCGAGGTCGTCGAGCGTGGAGATGAAATGCCATTGCGCGCCCTTGTCCGCCATTGCACGGCGAATCTGTGCGAGCTTGTCCGAACGGGCGACGCTCGCGTGCGGCGCGGCATGCTCGAACACGGCGGCCGCCGGCAGCGACGGACGCTGCGGCCAGATCGCGTCGAACAGATCGACGTTTGTGCGCAGTTGCACGCCGCGCGCGCTCAGCGCCTGGCTCAAGGCCCGCGCCGCCGCCACGCCGAGCACGGCGCCGTCCACGCCGACCGTGCCGCCTGCCGGCACGTTCTGCGCGAGCCATTCGAAATGCGGCGCAGTCTGCTGGCCGCCGGTCATCTTCATCAGCTGAACGCCGGTCCCAGCCAACTGCGCGTTGGCCTGTTCCCAATAGCGGCTGTCCGTCCAGACACCCGCGAAATCGGCGGTGACGATCAGCGTGCCGGCCGAGCCGGTGAAGCCCGACAGCCACTGCCGGCCTTGCCAGCGCCCCGGCAGATACTCGGACAGATGCGGGTCCGCGGACGGCACGAGGTAGGCGGCGACGCCTTCGCGCGCCATTGCGTTGCGCAAAGTGGCGAGCCGTTCGGGAATGGAGGAGGTTTCGGGAAGTCGGGCATTCATCGGAGTCACCTGCAAATATTCATCGACGGGAAAGCACGCCGACCGTCACGGCAACGGCGATCAACGAGACGGCGGTGCATACCGGCCATTCGAGCGTATCACCGTCATGGAAGAGACCAGTCACGTTGCCGGCCATGTGCGCGACGGCCGCGCCCAGCACCCCGGCCAATAGCGCCACCCACCACCGCGCGCAGCTTGCGCGTCGCAGCGGATGCAGCCACCAGCCCGCCAGGCCGATCGCCGCCCCCAACACTACGAGGCCGGGCCACCCCATTAACGGCTGGCCTCGCGCAGTTTCGGATTCGTCTCATGGGCGCAAGGGGCCAAAACAGCTAGCATTTTTGTCTCATTAACTATAGAAGCTCAGCACGGCGCTTTCCGCATAGCGGTTGAGTTTAGGGGTCGGGGTGATGTTAGGCAAGTTGTAAGCCTTACGAAAAAGCCTGGTCCCCGGTCATTGCCACGCTGAAAGCGCGCCATGCGAATCGCCCTTATCGAGCCGGACTTGCGGCACGCGGAACTGGTCGGCCGGCTGGTTTTCGCCGGTGGCCACCTGTGTCAGCACTTCACCGCGAGCGTCCCGTTTCTGGCTCGCGCCAACGACGAATTCTTCGACCTTCTCATCACCGAAAGCTGGGCTGGCGACCACTCCGCGGAAGACGTCATCCCGCGCGCCCGCGCTATCCTGCCGGGCTTGCCGGTGATCGTGCTGATGTCGGCGCCGCGCGAAAGCCAGATTGTCGCCGCGCTGCACGCCGGCGCCGACGACTGCCTGACCAAACCGGTCCGCGGCCCCGAGATGCTGGCCCGGGTGGACGCGCTCCTGCGCCGCGCCGGCTTGCGGCGGCCGCCCAACCGGCGGCGCGACATCATCGGCGAATATGCGTTCGACGCGGCGCAGTTCGCCGTCACATTCCGTAACCGGACGGTCACTCTCACGCCGAAGGAATTCCGCCTCGCGCTACTGTTCTTCAGCAATCTGTCGCGGCCGGTGTCGCGCGCGCATATTCTCGAAAACGTCTGGACGCGCCGCCGCGACGTAAGGTCGCGCACGGTCGACACGCACGCGTCGCGCGTGCGCAGCAAATTGCAGCTTCACCCCGAACACGGTTACTGCCTGACACCGCTTTACGGCTACGGCTATCAGCTCGACGCGATCCCGCTGGAAGCCGTTGCGGCGGTCGAATGACGTCTGCGCAATGTGAAAATCGTGGAAACGCTATAATATTGAGCTAAACCATAGCTCCCCCAAATGCAGCTTCTAACGATCGGAATCAATCACCACACTGCGCCTGTCGCCTTGCGCGAACGCGTGGCGTTTCCGCTCGAACAGATCAAGCCTGCATTGGACACCTTCAAGAGCATCTGGCTCGGCCCGTCGGCCCGCACGGCGCCGGAAGCGGCGATTCTCTCCACCTGCAATCGCACCGAGCTTTACTGCGCGACCGACGACCGGGCCGCGCGCGAAGCCGCGATCCAGTGGCTGTCCCGATACCACAACCTGCCCATCGGCGAACTCGCGCCGCACGTCTACGCGCTGCCGCAGTCGGAAGCCGTGCGCCATGCGTTTCGCGTTGCATCGGGGCTGGATTCGATGGTGTTGGGTGAGACGCAAATCGTCGGACAAATGAAGGATGCGGTGCGTACCGCGTCCGAAGCCGGCGCGCTCGGCACCTATCTGAACCAGTTGTTCCAGCGCACCTTCGCCGTGGCGAAGGAAGTGCGCAGCACGACCGAAATCGGCGCGCAGTCGGTTTCCATGGCCGCCGCCGCCGTGCGCCTCGCCCAGCGGATTTTCGACAAGGTCGCGAACCAGCGCGTGCTGTTCATCGGCGCGGGCGAAATGATCGAGTTGTGCGCCACACACTTCGCTGCACAGCAACCGAAGGAACTGGTGGTCGCGAACCGCACGGCCGAGCGCGGCACGCGCCTCGCCGAGCGCTTCAACGGCCGGGCCATTCCACTGTCGGAACTGCCTTCGCGCATGCATGAGTTCGACATCATCGTGTCGTGCACTGCGTCCACGTTGCCGATCATCGGCCTGGGCGCTGTCGAGCGGGCGGTGAAAGCGCGCCGTCACCGGCCGATTTTCATGGTCGATCTGGCCGTTCCGCGCGATATCGAACCCGAAGTCGGCCAGCTCGAAGACGTGTTTCTGTATACCGTCGACGACCTCGGTGCGATCGTCCGCGAAGGCAATGCTTCGCGGCAAGCCGCAGTTGCGCAGGCCGAAGCGATCATCGAAACGCGCGTGCAGAATTTCATGCAATGGCTCGACGCACGCAGCATCGTGCCGGTGATCCGCCATATGCACACGCAAGCCGACGTGCTGCGTCGCGCCGAGGTGGAGCGCGCGCAGAAAATGCTCGCGCGCGGCGACGATCCGGCCGCCGTGCTCGAGGCGCTGTCGCAGTCGCTCACCAACAAACTCATCCACGGCCCCACGCACGCGCTCAATCGCGCGAGCAGCGAGAACCGTGACACGCTCATCGAACTCATGAGCGGTTTCTACAAACACTCCGGTTCCACGGAGCGTTAGCGGCGCAGCTAGCGCCGCGCTGTCCGGGCCACCGCAAGTGGCCCGCGACGTGCTTCTGACCCAGGGCATCCGCCCACCCCCCTAGTTGTCGTCCTTGCCGGAGCCCGCTCCGATACCCGTCCGATGAAAACGAGCATGCAACGCAAGCTCGACCAGCTCACTACCCGGCTGGCCGAACTGAACGATCTGTTGAGCCGAGAGGACATCACCTCGAATCTCGACCAATACCGCAAGCTCACGCGGGAACACGCCGAGCTCGGGCCGGTGGTCGAGCACTACGCGCTGTGGCGCCAGGCCATGAACGACGCCGCCACCGCGCAGGAACTGCTGGCGGACGCCTCCATGCGCGACTTCGCGGAAGAAGAAATTCGCGCGGCGCGCGAGCGCATGGACAAGCTCGGCGCCGAGTTGCAGAAAATGCTGCTGCCGAAAGATCCGAACGACGATCGCAATATCTTCCTCGAAATCCGTGCCGGCACGGGCGGCGATGAATCCGCGCTGTTCGCGGGCGACCTGCTGCGCATGTACCTGCGCTATGCCGAGCGCAACCGCTGGCAGGTGGAGATGATGTCGGCGAGCGAATCCGATCTGGGCGGCTACAAGGAAGTGATCGTGCGGATTGCCGGCGAAGCCGCCTATTCGAAACTGAAGTTCGAGTCCGGCGGCCATCGCGTGCAACGCGTACCGGCTACTGAAACCCAGGGCCGCATTCACACGTCGGCGTGCACGGTCGCGGTCATGCCGGAAGCGGACGAAATCGGCGAAGTCGAGATCAATCCTGCGGATCTGCGCATCGACACATTTCGCGCGTCCGGCGCGGGTGGGCAGCACATCAACAAGACCGATTCGGCGGTGCGGGTCACGCACTTGCCGACCGGCATCGTCGTCGAATGTCAGGACGACCGCTCGCAACACAAGAACAAGGATCGCGCGCTGAAGGTGCTGGCCGCGCGCATCAAGGACAAGCAGTCGCATGAGCAGCAGGCGAAGGAAGCCGCCACGCGCAAGAGCCTGATCGGCTCGGGCGACCGTTCGGAGCGGATTCGCACGTACAACTTCCCGCAAGGGCGGCTGACCGATCACCGCATCAACCTGACGCTCTATCGTCTCGACGCAATCATGGACGGCGATCTGGACGAACTGATCGCGGCACTCGTCAGCGAGCATCAGGCCGAATTGCTGGCCTCGCTCGGTGATGCGGACTAACGCGCATGACTACTTCGGCCACGCCAGCCGCGCTGATGCGCACCTCGCCACTGCCGCCGCTCGAAGCGCGGATCCTGCTCACGCACGTGCTCGGCTGGCGGCCCACGCAGTTGATCACACGCAGCGACGAGCCGCTCCAAGCCGAAGTGGTCGAGCGTTACCGGGCGCTGGAAGCAAGGCGCGCAGCCGGCGAGCCGGTGGCGCAACTGGTCGGCGCCCGGGAATTTTTCGGGCTGAATTTCGAAGTCACGCCGCACGTGCTGATACCGCGCCCCGAAACTGAATTGCTGGTCGAAACCGCGTTGGCGGCGCTGGAAAACCTCGCACGGCCTCGCGTGCTCGATCTCGGCACCGGAACCGGCGCGATCGCCGTCGCGATCGCATCCATGCGGCCCGACGCGCAGGTCTGGGCGCTCGACCGCTCCGCCGAAGCGCTGGCGGTGGCCACGCGCAACGCCGCCCGCCTGCTCGACGCGAAGCGCCCCGGCGGCGCCGTGGTGTTGACGCAAAGCGACTGGTACGGCTCGCTCGACGCCGCGCTGCGCTTTCACGTGATCGTCAGCAATCCGCCGTATATCGCGAGCGGCGATCCGCATCTGGCGCAAGGCGATCTGCGCTTCGAACCGCGCGGCGCGCTCACCGACGAAGCCGACGGACTCAGCGCCATTCGCGCCATCATCGCCGGCGCGCCCACCCGGCTTGCCGCCGGGGGCGTAGTGTGGATCGAGCACGGCTACGATCAGGCTGAAGCCGTGCGCGAACTGCTGACGGCACAAGGTTTTATGCAAGTCCGCTCGGAGCGCGATCTTGCCGGCATCGAGCGGATCAGCGGCGGACGTTTGGGCGGCTGATCCGCATCGCCTAATATCCACAAAGGTTGAAAGGGCAAAGCAGCGCTCGGCCTGCCGTATCGAAATCCGCTATCATTTCAGCCTATTCCCTACACATCTCGGAACCGCAAGGTCAGTCATGGATACGCAACAACGCATCAAGCAAATCGTCGACGACAACGCCGTCGTCCTCTTCATGAAAGGCACCGCCCAGTTCCCGATGTGCGGCTTTTCGGGCCGCGCCATCCAGATCCTGAAGGCGTGCGGCGTCGGTGAAATCAAGACCGTCAACGTGCTCGAAGACGACGAAGTCCGCCAGGGTATCAAGCAGTTCTCGAACTGGCCGACCATTCCGCAGCTCTATGTGAAAGGCGAATTCATCGGCGGTTCGGACATCATGATGGAAATGTACGAATCGGGCGAACTGCAGCAATTGTTTGCCGCGGCCTGAGCGGCCACGGTCCACACGCTTGCATTCCTAAAGCGCCGCGAGCCATGCAAACACGCACTGCGGCGCCGCGCCGGCTGATCGTCGCGATCACCGGTGCGACGGGTGCCATCTACGGCATCCGGCTGCTCGAAACGCTGCGCCGGCTGGGCGGCGTAGAAAGCCACCTGCTGATTTCGAGCGCGGGCTGGCTCAATATCCAGCACGAACTCCGGTTGAGCAAAGAGGATGTCCATCCGCTCGCGGATGTCGTCCATTCGGTGCGCGACGTCGGCGCGAGCATCGCGTCCGGCTCTTTTGCCACCGACGGCATGGTCGTCGCCCCCTGCTCCATGAAGACGCTCGCCAGCGTCGCACACGGTTTCTCGGACAATCTGATCACGCGCGCCGCCGACGTCACGCTCAAAGAACGCCGCCGACTCGTGCTGCTCGTGCGCGAGACGCCGTTCAATCTGGCGCATCTGCGCAACATGACGGCCGTCACCGAAATGGGCGGCGTGATCTTTCCACCCTTGCCGGCCTTCTACAACCAGCCCGCTTCCATCGACGAAATGGTCGATCACACCGTAGCGCGCGTGCTGGATCTGTTCGCGCTCGGACCGGCTTTGGCGCCGGCGTGGACCGGGCTGCGCGGCACTCAGGAATAGCGAACCTAGCAGGGCTGAGTCTGTGCATCGGCGCAAATTAACAACACCTGCGACACAATCAATTCCGTTTTCACCCGTTTATCAAACAACGGTTCACCCCTATATTGGTAGCAACCCAATCTCTAGCCGCACTTTAGCTGCGGCGTTGCTGCCATGAACCGCTTGCCTTCGCTTTTCCTGTCGCACGGCGCGCCGACGCTGCCGATCGACCCGTCGTTGCCGTCCGCTGAATTCGGCGTACTCGGCGCGCAACTGCCGCGTCCGGAATCGGTGCTCATGTTGTCGGCCCATTGGGGCACGGCGCAACCGGTGGCCAGCACGTCGACCGCGCCGGAGACCATTCACGATTTTTACGGCTTTCCGCGTCAGCTATACGAGATCCAGTACCCGGCTCCGGGCGCGCCCGATGTAGCGCGCCGTGCAGCCGTACTGCTCAACGACAATAGCATCCTTGCGGACGTCCAGCCGCACGGACTCGACCACGGCGCGTGGGTGCCGATGCTGCTCATGTTCCCCCACGCCGATGTGCCGGTCGCCCAATTGTCGATCCAGCCGCATAGGGACGCCGCGCATCACTTCCGCGTCGGCCGTGCGCTGCGGTCGCTGAGGGACGACGGCGTGATGGTGATCGGCTCCGGCCAGATCACGCACAATCTGCGCGCCGCCGACTTCTCCGCTCGCCCAGAGGATGCCGATCCGCGCGTCGCCGAATTCACGGGCTGGTTCGAAGAAAAGCTCGCCGCGCACGATATCGACGCGCTGCTCGACTACCGCCGCCAGGCACCGCACGCGGTGCTGATGCACCCTACCGACGAGCATCTGCTGCCTGTATTCGCCGCCCTGGGCGCGGCGGACGACGATTATTCGCTGGCCATCCAGTCGCTCGGAACCTATCAGCGCTCGCTGGCCATGACGAACTACGTGTTTGGCGCCGCGTGATCCACAGATCACGTTAGGCGCGGAATACGCGCCAGCAAACAAGAAACCCCCGCCTGAATTGCGTCAGGGCGGGGTTTTTACAGCAGATCCGACTACGCTCCAGCCAGCAGACTCAGCGCGGCAGCTTAGTGCGCACCGATGCCTTCGAGCACTTCGTCGTGCTCCTGGCGCTCGTCCAGATATTCCGAGCGATAGCCGCTATTCACGCCCCAGTAGTAGAACACCAGCGAAAACGCGATGACCACCAGCATGTCCCAGCCGTAAGGGATGAGGTCGTGACCGCCGAACTGCTTGCTGCCGATCAGCGACAGAATCGCCATCACCGGCAGATAAGCGACCAGCCACCATGCCGCCTTCAGATCACGCCCCCAGCCGGCAAAACCCGACTTCGCCTGAAAGTAGAAGTACACCGGCAAAGCGACGACCATCAGCAGAATGATCTCGCCGGTCAGCGGCCACTTCGCCCAATACAGGATCAGCGACGCGCAGACGAACGCGAACGGTGCAATGATCTTCATGCCCGGAATATGCAGAGGACGCTCAAGGTCCGTCGCCGCGCGGCGCAGGGACATCAGGCTGATCGGGCCGGTCAGGTAAGAGATCACCGTGGCGACCGAAATCACCGCCGCCAGCGAACTCCAGCCGCGGAAGAAGAACAGGAAAATGAACGACACCAGCAGGTTGAACCACATCGCCTGACGCGGCACGCCGTAGAACGGGTGCACGTTGCCGAACATCTTCGGCATGGTGTTGTTGCGCTCCATCGCGTAGATCATGCGGCTGGTGGTCGCCATGTAGGTCGTGCCCGTGCCGCTCGGGCTGACGAACGCGTCGACATAGAGCAGGATCGCCAGCCAGTTCAGGTTCAGTGCGATCGCCAGTTCCGCGAACGGCGAAGCGAAATTGAAATGGCTCCAGCCCTTCATCACGTCGCTCGGGTTCACCGCGCCGATATACGCGATCTGCAGCAGCACGTAGATCACCAGTGCGAGCAGGATCGAGCCGATCACCGCGAACGGCACGCTTTTGGCCGGATTGCGCGCTTCACCGGCAAGGTTGATCGGGCTCTGGAAACCGTTGAACGCGAACACGATGCCGCTCGTCGCCACGGCAGTCAGCACCGCCGACCAGCCGTACGGCGCGAAGGTACTCACTTCGCCGAAGTTTTCCTTGTGGAAGCCCGTCAGCATCAGGCCGAGGATCGTCGCGCCCGGAATCAGGAACTTGAAGATCGTGATTGCCGAATTGGCGCGCGCGAACAGTTTCACGCCCCAATAGTTCAGCAGGAAGTAAATGATCACGAGTGCCGCGGACAGCAATAACCCATTGGTGGTTAATGATCCGTCCACGAATAACGCATGCGCCCAAGGATAGGGCCATGTGCTCATATATTGAATGGACGCTTCAGCCTCGATCGGAATAACTGAAACAATCGCGATCCAGTTGGCCCATGCGCTGATAAAACCAACCAGCGCGCCGTGCGAGTAGCGCGCATAACGCACCATGCCGCCGGATTCCGGGAACATCGCGCCGAGTTCAGCGTAGGTCAATGCAATCGCGAGAATCACGACTGCGCCGATCACCCAGGCACAAATGGCAGCGGGCCCGGCAATTTTTGCAGCCTTCCAGGCGCCGAACAGCCAGCCCGAGCCGATGATCGAACCCAAGCCTGTGAGCATTAGCGCGAACGGCCCGATGTTCCGTTGTATAGAACTTTTCACGTCTTCTCCTGTGTCGGCCGTACCTGGTGCTTCAGCACCGACTCCGGCCCCATGCAAGTTTGCAGCAAAACCATGTCGGCACCGCGTGACATCGCTCGTGGCGCTGGAGACGGGTGACGCGCATGCTTGCGCGACGGTCCATTCCAAACAGGTGCAACCGACGCGCGGCGCGTAGTTTAACGGTTGCACCCCGCCCCTGCAGCGAAACTAAGGGTTCTCCCTGGAAAAAAATCAGACGGAAAGCAAGGTTTGTAAGCAACTTTCACGCCCGTTGCCAGAAAATACGTAAAGTTGTGTGGAGACTGTTGACCTTCTCTCAAAATCGCCGTATAACGTTCGGGCAGGATTTCAAGCGGCGAGTGAATTGGTCTTTCGTAGTTCGCCCATCAACGGTACTCCGGTTGGTCCCATTACCCCCTTCCTTGATTTTCATGCACCCTCTGGGCTTCGGCCTTATTTACCATCTTTAGGAACAAGTAATATGGAAACCGGTACCGTCAAGTGGTTCAATGACGCAAAGGGCTTTGGCTTCATCACGCCGGACGGCGGCGGTGAAGATCTGTTCGCGCATTTCTCGGAAATCCGCACGGAAGGCTTCAAGACGCTGCAAGAAAACCAAAAGGTTACGTTTGAAGTGAAGACGGGCCCGAAGGGCAAGCAAGCTGCTAACATCAAGCCGGTGTAAGCAACACGCTCCCTTCAGGACGCAAAAAACCCCGCCTCGGCGGGGTTTTTTTATATCTGCTTCAAACTGGAATGGTGATTATCTTCGCAATATGCGACTGATAATGTCCGGTTATCCAAACAGACGCCGCGCGTGAATACCGAGCCCCGTCGCCACACTCGCGAGACGGTCGCCGAATACCGCCTTGGCATCGGGAAATGCCGCCGCCAATGCGCCCGATAAAAACGCCAGACCCGTCGAGCCGCCGGTGAAATAAATCGCGTCGACGTCGCGTGTCGCGACGCCGGCAGCCTGCACCGTATCGCGCGCTGCCTGCACGATGCGCAGCGTCTCGTCCTGTCCGGCCGCGATGAGTTGTGCTTCGTCGAATGCAAGGCGCAGATCGTCTTCCACTTCGTCGAGATCGATTACGGTCTCTCCACCCGCCGCCACGCCGATCTTCGCCTCTTCCGCATGCGCTGCCAGCGCATGGCCGAGGCGCCGGTCCACGACGCGCATCAGGCGGTCGTGATGCTTGACCTCGGTGAATAGATGGCGCATCAGCGCGAGTTCGCTGACCCGCTTCGGGGAGTAGACGGTGTTGATCAGATGCCAGGTCGCCAGATCGAAGTAGACCCGGTTCGGGATCTCGCGCCCTTCCGGATCCAGCGTTTGATAGCCGAGTTCGCGCAAAATCGTCGCCAGTTCCACGCGACGGTCGAAATCCGTGCCCGCGACGTGCACGCCGTGGTGAGCCAGCACGTCGTCCTTGCGCTCGACGCGCTTCATCCGCTCGGGCCCCACCCGCACCAGCGAGAAGTCCGAGGTGCCGCCGCCGATGTCGGCCACCAGCACGAGCCCTTCTTCCGCCAGATGCGATTCGTAGTCGAACGCGGCCGCGATCGGCTCATACTGAAAGTGGATCTCCTGCAAGCCGACCGAGCGCGCGGCGGCTTCGAGTTGCCGCTGCGCCATCTGATCGGCGCGCGGGTCGTCGTCGACGAAAAACACCGGGCGGCCCAGCACGGCGCGATGAATCGGGCCACCGACGCTTTGTTCGGCCGAGCGCTTGAGGTGATCGATGAAAATCGCGATCACATCGGTGTACCTGATCGCGGAACCGTCGCCCAGATCGGTGGAGTTCTCGGCGAGCGGCGAGCCGAGAATGCTCTTCATGGAACGCATCAGGCGGCCGTCGAAGCCGTCGATGTACGCGGCGAGCGCCGCCCGCCCGAATTCGCGGGTGTCCTCGTCGGTATTGAAAAAGACCGAGGTGGGCAGCGTGGTATAGGCGCCCTCGACCGGCGCGAGCTTGAGCGCGCCGCCGTCAGGAACGGCCACGGCCGAGTTGGAAGTACCAAAGTCAATCGCGCAATAGTTCATGGCAGGAATCGCCGCTCACGGCTGGCGCGGACAGAAGGGGAGCGGCTTTGTAACACGAAAGACCGATGAGCATCAACTGACGTTTTCAGCGCAGTCACGATAACGGAGAACGGCAGTTCGACGGAACGAATATTGCTCATTTCGACAGGATACGCCGCCAATTTTCGGATTTCAGGAGACTTCAAGCAATGAGCGCGCCGCCCACTGCCGCAGTTCATGAAAAAAGCACGACGCTCGTCGAGACGGATCTGCCTTCGCGGCTCGACCGCTTGCCGTGGGGCCGGTTTCACTCACTGATCGTGGTGGCGCTGGGTGTGACGTGGCTGCTTGACGGGCTGGAAGTAACGCTGGCGGGCGCGGTGGCGAGTGCACTGAAGTCCAGTCCGTCGTTGCACTTTACCAACGCCGACGTCGGTCTGGCCGGCAGCGCCTACATTGCCGGCGCGGTGCTGGGCGCGTTGGGGTTCGGCTGGCTGACCGACCGGCTCGGCCGCCGCAAGCTCTTTTTCATCACGCTCGCCCTTTATCTGGCGGCGACGGCGGCCACCGCGCTGTCGTGGAATCTGGCCAGCTTTCTGCTGTTTCGCTTCCTGACCGGCGCGGGCATTGGCGGCGAGTACACGGCGATCAACTCGACAATCCAGGAATTCACACCGGCGCGTGTGCGCGGCTGGACCGATCTGGGTATCAACGGCACGTTCTGGATCGGCGCGGGGCTCGGCGCGGCCGGCTCGCTGGTGCTGCTCGATCCGCATCTGCTGCCCGCCGATTGGGGCTGGCGCGCCTGCTTCTTCATCGGCGCGGTGCTCGCGCTGGGTATTCTGCCGATGCGCATCTGGGTGCCGGAAAGCCCGCGCTGGCTGCTCACGCACGGTGACGAGCGCGACGCACGCGCGATCGTCGAAGGAATCGAAACGCGTTTTCGCAGCGAAGGCCACATGCTCTCCGACAACGACCTTACGCGCTTGCGACTGCGCGCTCGCGGACATACGCCGCTGCGCGAGGTATTTCATACGCTCTTCAACGTACACCGGCGGCGCGCGCTGGTCGGCCTGTCGCTGATGACCGCGCAGGCGTTTTTCTACAACGCGATCTTCTTCACCTACGCGCTGGTGCTCACCGATTTCTACCACGTGCCGGGCGACCACATCGGCTGGTATCTGCTGCCCTTCGCGCTCGGCAATTTCCTCGGACCGCTGCTGCTCGGCCGGCTATTCGACGTGATCGGCCGACGCAAGATGATCTTTGCGACGTACGCGATGTCCGCCGTCCTGCTGACACTGAGCGGCTACCTGTTCGAGCAGCAGTTGCTCACCGTCGTCACGCAGACGATCGCGTGGATGGTGATCTTCTTTTTCGCGTCGGCGGCTGCGAGTTCGGCTTATCTGACCGTCAGCGAATCGTTCCCGCTGGAGATTCGCGCGCTGGCCATCGCGGTTTTCTACGCGTTCGGCACGGCGCTCGGCGGTATCGCTGGGCCCGCGTTCTTCGGCAGGCTCATCGACACGCATCAGCGCAGCGAAGTGTTTTCGGGCTATCTGGTCGGCTCGGCGCTGATGCTGGCGGCGGCGGTGATCGCCGCGATCTGGGGCGTGGATGCGGAGCGCAAGTCGCTGGAGAACGTGGCGACGCCGCTGTCGAGCGTCGTGGATGACGCGGAGGGCGCGGAGGGCGCGGAGGGCGCGGAGGGCGCGGAATAAAAAAACGCGCGGTCATCGCCGCGCGTTTCACTTCGGCAAGAAAGCGGCAAGCCGTTCAGAACGCCTTTTTCCAGCCGCCGCCGTAGGCGATTTCCGCCAGCGGCAAACGCTGACGCACCGACTTCTCGCGCTCGCGCAACACCGGATCCAGCTTGTCGACGTCGCCGTAATGGCCGAGCGAAATGATCGCGATCACGTCGACGTCGCTCGGCAGCTTGAATGACGTGCGGAACGCGTTCACGTCAAAACCGCTCATCTGATGCGCGGCAAGTCCGAGCGCATGCGCCTGCAAGACCAGCGCCATTGCCGCGGCGCCCGCATCGTACGGCGCGCAGCGATTCACCTCGCCCTTGTTGGTGAGCGTGTGCGTGGTCACCGCGATCAGCACCGGCGCCGGCGCATTCCAGCCCTGGTTGAACGGCACCAGCGTGGCAAAGGCTTGCTTGAACGAGACTTCATCGACGCTGCGGTCGAACACGAGGAAACGCCACGGCTGCGCGTTATACGAAGACGGCGCCCAGCGTGCCGCTTCGAGCACCGATTGCAAATGCTCGCGGCTCACCGGTTCGCTCGAATACGCGCGCGGGCTCCAGCGGCCCGCAATCAGCTCGTGAATGGCAACTGCGGTAGGGGCGGGTTTGTTGGTCATGCGCTTCTCTCGGTCGAAATTCATGATCGACGGGCGACTTGCCCGGGGTCACATAGCATAACCGGGCTTCGGCGCGCGTGCTCCATCGGGCGAACAGTTTGTTTCCGCGCCGGCGGGCAATAGCAAAACGGCCCCATTCGGGGCCGTGGTCCTGACAAGCGCGCTGTCCTCCGCGCGCGACGCGCGGCGTCACACCGCCTGCGGCTCCGGCACCTTGGCGGGCCGGTTGATCCGCAATACGATCATTGCGGCGACGAGGCACAAACCGCCCGAAATCATCGACGCCACCGTGTAGGTGCCGAGGCTCGCCCGCAGCATGCCCGCGCCGAGCGCGGCGAATGCGGCGCCGAGCTGGTGGCCGGCGACAACCCAGCCGAACACCACCGGCGCCGCCTCCTTACCGTAGACGTCGGTGGCCAGACGCACCGTGGGCGGCACGGTCGCGATCCAGTCCAGGCCGTAAAACACGGCGAACAGCGGCAGACCGAAAAAGTCGATGCCGAACGCGTGCGGCAGATACATCAGCGACAAACCGCGCAGACCGTAGTACCAGAACAGCAGCACACGGCTATTGAAGCGGTCCGACAACCAGCCTGAGAGCGTCGTGCCGAACAGATCGAAGATGCCCATAGCGGCAAGCAGCGAAGCGCCCTGCACTTCCGTCATGCCGTAGTCGCCGCACATCGCGATCAGATGGGTGCCGACGTAGCCGTTGGTGCTCGCGCCGCAGATAAAGAAGCTGAAAAACAGCAGCCAGAAGTCGCGGGTTTTGCTCGCCATCGCAAGCGTGCCGAAGGCGATAGCCAGCGGATTCTGTTTGGTGACCGTGCTGTTGACCGGTGTATCGTGCGGTTCGCCGTACGGACGCAGCTTCATGTCGGACGGACGTTCGGGCAACAGAAACGCAACAAGCGGAATCACGATTGCGGCAGCAATGGCGACGACCCACACCACTTGCCGCCAGCCGTAATGCTCGGCGATGGCGGCGAGCATCGGCAGGAACACCAGCTGGCCGGTCGCCGAACTGGCCGTGAGAATGCCCATGACGAGGCCACGCCGCGTCGTAAACCAGCGCGTCACCACGGTCGCCGACAACGACAGCGCCGCGACACCCGTCGAGCCGCCGACCATCACGCCCCAGATCAGCACCATTTGCCACGGGTGCGTCATCAGCGAGGAGAGCGCCACGCCCGCTGCCATCGTGCCGAGCGCGGCCAGCAGCGTGGGACGCACGCCGAAACGTTGCATGGCCGCAGCCGCGAACGGGCCCATCAGACCGTACAGCGCAATATTCACCGAAATCGCCAATGAGATCGTTGCGCGGCTCCAGCCGAATTGATGCTCGAGCGGCACCATCATCACGCTCGGCGTGGCGCGCGTGCCCGCTGCCGCCAGCAGCACCAGAAAGACTACGGCGACAGTCAGCCAGCCATAGTGAAAACGGCCGCCGATCAGTTTCGCTGCCCAGTTCATCGGTTCTCCAATCGACACTTGCCTGGCTGGCCGCGCCGCTCACATCGTTACGACTTCGGTAAAGGACTTGTGACAGCTCTGTCACAATGAGTGTTGCGATGTTAGTTACTGGTCGGTAACATGTCAAGGCGTCAGGTTCATTCAGGTAGCCACCCATGTCCGATAGTGAAACCCAAAAGCAGGCCAGTGCACGCCGCACGCGCGGCGCGCAGACGGCGGGGCCGCAGGCCCAACAGCATCTGCTTCGCGCCGCGGACGAATTGTTCTACCGTGAGGGTGTGCGCGCCGTCGGCGTCGATGCGGTGGTCGAACGCGCCGGTGTGAACAAGATGAGCTTGTACCGCCAGTTTTCGTCGAAGGACGATCTGGTCATGGCTTATCTGGAGCGCAAGGACGAGCAGTTCTTCGGCTACGTGGAAAGAAGCTTCGCCAAACATCCGGGCGAGCCGGCGAAACAGCTTCAGCAATATTTCGACGACCTCGCGGTGCGCGCGTCGGTGGACGATTATCGCGGCTGTCCTTTCGTGAACGTATCGGTGGAGTTTCCGGACGCGGCACATCCGGCGCGGCAGTTCGTGTTCCGCAACAAGGCGCGGTTGATGACGCGCCTCACGGAACTCGCCACGGCGGCGGGTGCCGACGATCCGGTAGCGCTCGCCAATGGGCTAGGTTTGATGATCGAAGGCGTGTACGCAGCCAGTCAGACCTACGGGCCAGGATGCGGGCCCATTCTGGCCGCGCCGAAGGTCGCCGCGCAGTTGATCGCCGCCGCATGCGGCACGGCAGCGGCAGCTTCGGATAGCTGAGATTCGCGCTTTGCGATCCTGTTTACGCGAGGCATGAATCGATGCCGAGCCGCGCCGTTAGAATGACGTTTTGTCTCACACGCCACCGCCCGCCATGTCGTTGCCCGCCGAATCCCACGATGCCGTCATCGCCGCTACTCGCCACTGGCTGACCGAAGCGGTGATCGGTCTGAACCTGTGCCCGTTCGCGAAGGCGGTGCATGTGAAGGGCCAGATTCGCTACGCAGTCAGCAATGCCGCGGACATGGAAAGTGTGCTGACCGATCTCGAAACCGAGCTTCAGACGCTGATGGCAGCCAGCCCGGACGCCGTCGACATGACGCTGTTGATCGTGCCGCAGGCGCTTGGCGATTTTCTCGACTATAACGACTGCCTGTTTTTCGCCGACCGCCTGCTCAAGCAGCTTCGGCTCGAAGGCATCGTCCAGATCGCCAGCTTTCATCCTCTGTATCAGTTCGATGACAGCGGGCCCGACGACATCGAGAACTACACGAATCGGGCGCCCTATCCGATTTTGCACTTGCTGCGCGAGGACAGCATCGAGCGCGCGGTTCAAGCCTTTCCCGATGCGGAAGAGATTTACGAGCGGAATCAGGAAACGCTTCGGCGGATCGGCCTTGCCGGGTGGAATGCCTTGATGAAGCGGTGATTCACCGGGAAGGAGAGGCCTTGCCGCAGGAAAGAACGGCCCGTCAGGCCGAAACAAAAAACCGCTCTTTCAGTTCCTCGATACCGAGCGTTTCCATCACCTCGTTCAGACGCTCGGCCGGCCGACGCCTCGGCAAATCCTTGTACTGGGCGATGATGAGTTCATTCTTCATGGAATGCTCCCACCCCACGAGTTCGGTCACGCTGACCTGATAGCCGTGCGCTTCGAGCTGCAAACACCGCAGCACATTGGTGATCTGGCTCCCAAACTCCCGTGTATGCAACGGATGCCGCCAGATCTCCGTCAACGCGCTCCCCAGAGACTTCCCCTTGTTCTGCCGCAGCACGCCCGCCACCTCGGCCTGACAGCACGGCACGACCACGATGTACTTCGCCTTCTTTTCCAGAGCAAAGCGCAGCGCGTCGTCGGTTGCCGTATTGCAGGCGTGCAGCGCCGTCACGACGTCGATCCGGGCAGGCAGGCCATCCGACGTGATCGAGTCCGCGACCGACAGATTCAGGAACGACATGCCCGTAAAGCCCAACCGGCCCGCCAGTTCCTCCGACTTCGCGACGAGCTCCTCGCGCGTTTCAATGCCGTATATGTGCGACGCACCACCCGCCTCCGCCTGAAACTCCTTGAAGAAAAGGTCGTACAGGATAAAACCTAGATAGGACTTGCCCGCGCCGTGGTCGACGAGGGTCACGGCGCCCTGGTTGTCCCTGAGCTCCTTGAGCAGCGGCTCGATGAACTGGAACAGGTGGTAGACCTGTTTCAGCTTGCGACGGCTGTCCTGGTTCATCTTGCCGTCGCGCGTGAGGATGTGAAGCTCCTTCAGCAGCTCGACGGATTGGTTTGGCCGGATTTCGTGGGTTTTGCTGGACATCGGGGGGAAACCGTCATCATTTGCAACGCGAACGTGCGACAGGTGACGGAAAAAGGGAAAAGTTGCTGCCAGTTTACCCAAAGTGCGGCTTGCTTACCGGAAGAGCCGCGCGTATCACGCAAGAAATCGCGTCAATCTGGAACAATTCCTGCTCCAAAAGGCTTCATGCAGCGGATTCAGATGGGCGCAAAAAGCAGCGTGCGTATCGGCCCAGCCCCGTCGGCGTCGGCCGTGTCGCCTATAACAACTGGCTGCGGTCGTGGCTTTGATCACGCGAACCGGATGCATGTGGGGAGGACGGACCCGGAACACGGGCCGAACGTTACGTAACCAGTAGCGCGCCGAGACTTCAACCGGACGCGCGCTCGGAAAATAGAAGAGGCAGCAATGGATACGGTACCCAACGGAAACGTCGAACAGAAGTTTCAGGAAATGCTGGCGAAGCTCGTCGCCACCCCCGCCTGGTCGGAAAAGCAGCAACTCGAACTGGAAATGGCCCGCGACATCTCCACGGAAATACTGCGTCTCGCCGAAGTCATGCGCGATGGCAGCGTGGACATGGAAACCTGCCTGACCATGCTCAAGTACGCCAAAGTGCTCGACTTCGTCATGACTACGCTCGCCTCGCGGCGCGACATCAAACCGCAAACGCTGCGGGTCATCTTCAAGCTCGCCGGGCTGAAGGTCGACGAGGCGTACCCCGGCTAGAACAGTTCAAAGAGGCCGCGATCCGCACGGGCGGCAAGGCGCCGCTCACGCGGCTCGCACGGCCTGTCTCATTCCCGGAGGAAGAGGGCAACTCATGCGCGCGGCGCTTCGACCGGTGGCGTGCCGTCGTGAAAGAGCGTCTTGAGTTGCGAGCGCAATTCCGGCGAATCCGTATGTTTATGCACAGCGACCGCATGCTGAACCGCCGCGTCGAGCAATTCGCTCTCGCTGTCGGCGGATAAGGCAACCGAGCAGTTCATTTCGCTCGGAAACTCGCGGCAATCAATGTATTTGCGGGACATGACAGTCTCCTTTGATCCAGACGTTCAGATAGCCACGCAGGCAGCAGACGCGCGAACCACATCGCCTTCCGTGACGCGGTGCCACAGGCAGTAAAGGTAGCGTCGCGTGGCGTTTGACACGGAAAAGACGCGCGCGGCGTCCGATGGAAGGTGTTTGAAAATTATAGGTCGCGGCTGTCCGCAGCGAAGCCTACGGCACAAGCTTACCGGACGCGGGACCGCCTGAACCCAGTCATTTTCGGCCCGCTGGCCTGCCCGCGCGTTTGCCCTGCGCTGACCGCGGTGTGAAAATAGCGCCCTTCGCGCCGCCCGTTTCTCACCCGATCCAGCCGGCGCGCCGCCTCTTCCCCTCATCTGCAGGTCCGCATGTCATCCTCATTCGATTCCGCCCGCGTCGCCGTGATCGGCGGCGGCCCCGCAGGCTTGATGGCCGCCGAGGCGCTTGCCTCGCAGGGCGTGCAGGTCGACGTCTACGACGCCATGCCATCGGTCGGGCGCAAATTCCTGATGGCGGGCAAGGGCGGCATGAACATCACGCATTCGGAGCCGCTCGAACCGTTCCTCGGGCGCTATGGCGCGCGCCGCGAGCAGCTCGCACCGCTCGTGAAAGTCTTCGATCCGGACGCCTTGCGCGCGTGGCTGCACGGGCTGGGCGTGGAGACTTTCGTCGGCAGTTCGGGGCGCGTTTTCCCAGCCGATATGAAAGCCGCGCCGATGCTGCGTGCCTGGCTGCATCGGCTGCGCGAAGCAGGGGTGCGTTTTCACATGCGACACAAGTGGATCGGCTGGGATACCGCAGCAGACGGCGACACCGCCACGCATGCGCTCCGATTCGCGACGCCCGGCGGTGAACAGGCTGTTACCTTCGACGCCGTAGTATTCGCGCTTGGCGGCGCAAGCTGGCCGCGTCTTGGATCGGACGCCGCGTGGGTGCCGCTGATGGCTTCGCGCGATGTGCCCGTAGCCCCCCTGCTGCCGGGAAACTGCGGCTTCGACGCGGACTGGAGCCCTTATCTGCGCGAGCGTTTTGCGGGCCAGCCGGTCAAGCCGGTAGCCATCGCGCTCACCGGCGTAGACAATAAAGTCCACAATCGACAAGGTGAAATACTTCTGACTGAAACGGGCCTCGAAGGCAGCCTGATTTACGCCTTGTCGGCCCTCATCCGCGACCGAATTCTGGCCGACGGGGCGGCGACAATCGCGCTGGATCTGGCGCCAGGCTTGCCTTTGGAGCGAATCATCGCCGAGGTCATACGACCGCGCGGCTCACGCTCGATGTCGACTCATCTGCATGGCAGGATCGGCATTGGCGGGGTCAAACTGGCTTTGTTGCATGAGATTTTGTCGAAAGAAGCCTTCGCCGACGTGGACCGCCTCGCGCACGCAATCAAGGCGCTGCCGGTGCGCCTCACGCGCCCCCGACCGATCGCAGAAGCGATCAGCACCGCAGGCGGCATTCCCTTCGAAGCACTCGACGAGCGCCTGATGATCGAGCGCCTGCCGGGCGCATTCTGCGCGGGCGAAATGTTGGACTGGGAAGCGCCAACGGGTGGCTACCTGCTTACGGCTTGCTTTGCCAGCGGCCTCGCGGCGGGGCGGGGCGCAGCGGCTTACCTCGCCGGACTCAAGGCGCGCAGCGCATCGGCGTGATGCGCCGCGTTGCCCGCTTCACGGCGTGGCGACTCCTCTCACCGCCTATCGTGCCTTGAGACGCCACAGCGATGTCACTTCGGCCATGCGCGCCGTGTGCAGCGCGTCGGTTTCATCGGTCGATTTGGGGTGGCGCGGACGAATGTCCTCGCGCCCCGCCACGACCAACCCCGCCTTGTCGATGGCGGCAAGCAGCCGGTCGCGCGTGCGCAAGCCGAGATGCTCAGCGAAATCCGACATGATCAGCCAGCCTTCCCCACCCGGCGACAGATGGTCCGCGAGTCCATTCAGGAAACTGAGCAGCATGCGGCTTTCCGGATCGTAGATCGCATACTCGATCGGAGAAGCCGGCCTTGCCGGCAACCACGGCGGATTGCAAACCACGAGCGGCGCCCGGCCTTCAGGAAACAGATCGGCCTGCACGACCTCAACCTGCTGATCGTAGCCAAGGCGAGTCAGGTTCTCGCGCGCGCAGGCGAGCGCACGAGGGTCCTGATCGGTAGCGATGATCTTCTTTACACCGCGTTTTGCCAGCAGCGCGGCCAACACGCCCGTGCCCGTACCGATATCGAATGCCTTGTTTAGCGAAGGCAGCGGCGCGCGCGCGACGAGATCCACGTACTCGCCGCGCACCGGTGAAAACACACCGTAGTGGGGATGGATCCGGTCGCCGAGCGCCGCAATCTCGACGCCCTTCTTGCGCCATTCGTGCGCGCCGATCATGCCGAGCAGTTCGCGCAGCGATACGACGGATGCCTCGCCAGTAGCCGGTCCATAAGTTTCGATGCAGGCTTGCTGGACATCGGGCGCGCGGCGCAGCGGAATGCCGTATACGGCGTCGAGTGGAATCAGAATCATGCCGAGCGTGCGCGCGCGTTGCGACTGCGCCTGTCGATGCAGATTGAACGCGTCGATCGGCGTCTCGCCGTGCTTGCGAGGCTTGCGCTCGAGTCGGCGCGTGACCGCCTGCAGCAGTTGGCGAGCATTCTGGAAGTCGCCGTTCCACAGCAGCGCCGTACCTTCGCAAGCGAGGCGGTAAGCGGAATCGGCGGTAGTACGGTCATCCGCGACGATGACGCGCCTGGGCGGCGGCAAGGCCGCTTCGGAGCGCCAACGCGCGGCGCGGGGGCCGTCGGCTTCGGGCCAGGTGATGGTTGCAGGGCTGGTCATGATGAAGGTGGGATCGGTGTTGCAGGAGCGACGCGCTGGGAAGCCGCGTCATCGGGGGGCGTTGCCCGCCGGAGTACTTGATAGCGTTGCCGACTGACGCCCGAATAGTACCTCTGTCGTCCGGGTTCGCGGTGCGCTATTCGTCGGCGAAAATCTGGTGACGCGGGTGGGCTGTCGCGATCGGCGGACAAATTCTAGACAAAAAAGTCCATAATCGACAAGGTGAAAGAGATATGGTGATTTTGGACACTATCGAGCCTCACCGATGTCATGGACCCGGCTCCTTTGGTGCCGTCTGCTTCTTATTCGATAAAAGATAGGCGACACGATTATACGAGTCCGTCAACTCGTGTATCAGGCGGCGCTGCGTTATGTAGGGGTTTACGGCCAATTAATAGACAGAAAGGAGTATGCCCGGTATAGTTTTCTCAATTAATGGAATACAGCCGTATCCCGAAGAACCTGAGAGACCAACCGCGGCGCCGGATCACATCCACAGCGTTAGCTCAAAAATAAGCCTTCAGTTGCGGACGTTCATTGGCGTCCGCAACTGGTTTTTTCATTAATCTGGTTATTCCCGACAACGTCCATTTATGCGCGGTGGATTTAATCACCCGCCGCTGGCAAACGCGTGCGCACGCACAAATAAAAACGGGGTTTCTGAATGAACAGAAACCCCGTTTAGTACAACTGGTGGGCTGCAGGACCCACACTCAGCCGCAAGCCTAAATTTTAACATGGCTTCGACGCTTTCGCTGGGTGCGCGTGCCCCCGTCTGGACCCCCAGAATTGCTGGTTATTGCTGGGCAAATGGCGTCGCCAGTTCGGGTCCTTCTGAGCCCCCAATGTCCAGCCCCCTTTCTGCCGATTCCAGCAACTGTAAGGATCAGGACTCGAACCCGGAACCCATCAGGAAGCTCCAGCCAGTTCATCCGCCAGTTCGAGAACCTGCTTCTTCGCCTTTTCCGGCATCCGGTGATATCGCTGGACCAGTTCCGCCTCGTGATCCTCCACCGAGTAAAAGTAGGTGACGGGCAGATTCAACACTGCAGCGATCCGGGAAAGTGTTCCCAAATCGGGGACGTGCTTGCCCCGCTCATACTGATTCATCCGCGCACTCGCCGACATCTCGTCTATCCCCGCCTCGATTCCCAAACGCTCCTGCGACAGCCCGGAACGTATCCGGGCCTCCCTGAGACGCCGCGCGACCAAGTCCATTCAGCCTCCGACCAAAGGCTAAGATGTTCTTAGGGGTCGGATTTATATACACTAAGACTTCCTTAGCCTTCGCGATTGCGTACATGACAGTCGAATCCCATGATCCTGGCGGCAGAGTTCGTATCAAGCTCCCGGCCGATGTAACCGGGGAAGCCCACTTCTCCCCGTGCGGGCGGTATCGTCCCCTGCTGGTCCGACGCTGGGCGGAGGGGGATCGCTTCGCCCTCTGGATCGGCATGAACCCCTCGACAGCCACCGGGGAAGTAGACGACCCGACCGTTCAGCGCGAATGGAACTACACGCGGGTCCGTCTCGGCGTGTCGGCCTATGTCAAGGCGAACGTGATGGACTACCGCGCAACCGATCCGAAGGCGCTGCTGGAACCGGGGATCGAACCTCAGAGCGAAGCCAATCTGAATGCGATTCTGGAGCAGGCCCGGAACGCGAGGTACGTCGTGCTGGCTTTCGGCGCACTCACGAAGGCACAGCGTCGGTACGCATCTGAACTCGTCGCCGCACTGGAGGCCGAGGCCATACCCCTGTTCTGCCTTGGCTTCACCGCTGACGGTTCGCCACGCCACCCCCTTTACGTCAGGCAGGATAGTCCCCTCCTGCCATTCCCAGTTGGCAGCTACCTGGCGTAATGGCGTGCCACCACCCTGAGCGGATCGGGCGTTCCCTCGCGCGCGCGAGGGACATGCGGTGTGTTAGATTTTCGCCCAGATTTTCCATCCGCAGTCAATTTAATAAGGATTACATATTTATGTGGGTCGCAAAGCTACGGGACGGTCATCTGGAAGTGACCAATTCGAATACGTACGTGATCGCCATCATCCAGACCGGCGTAACGAGCGCAAGCGTCAGCGGGAACGAGGTAGTGATTTCCTACAGGGACGGCCGGACGCTGGTCTGGGATATCGACCAGAAGATCCCCGTGCGAATTCTCTAATTCTTCCAATCCACCAAAGTCACCATGAGACACGCATACATAATGGCGGCGCTCGCGCTCGCCACCACCGCCCACGCGGCATCGTTCGACTGTACCCGGGCAGGAAGCCGGGTCGAGGCCACAATCTGCGCCGACTCCCGCCTGAGCCGGCTGGACGAGGTACTCGCTCAGGACTATCAGTACACAATGGCGTCCGACATTGGCGACGGAGCCCGGAAGGATCTCAGGGCGACCCAGCGTGCGTGGGTCCAGTCCCGCAACCGCTGCACCGACGCCGGGTGCATCCGCGCCGCATACGCTGCCCGGATCGACCAGGTGTGCGGTAGCTATCCCGTCCTGTCCGGTGTGGCCGCGAGTTGCACGTCGGCCGGGGACGCACTAGCTGGGTCAGGGGATTCGCCGACGCCCCCTCCAGCACCGTATCGAGCCCAACCCCAGTCACAACCTGCGCCGTCCCAGCCGGCGAATCGAGCGAACGGCGCGCCGATTGACGCGGTGGTGGGTCACCACGCGCAGCAGATCGCATCTCTCGGCTTCTCCCGGGCCCAGTTGCAGTCCCGCATCTATCTGAGGGAGGATCTGGTCAGCCCTTTCCAGAAGTATTCGACGTTCGAGCAGTACCTCGCCGTCATGTACGAATTGCCCAACGTGACGAAGATAAGTTCGATCAACGCAGGCGGCCGGGATGGGTTCAGTGTGAAGGTCACGGGGCAGCCATCGGCCGGCTTTCTGTTCCGGTTCGAGGACGGCGAAGCGTTCCTGACCGACATGGTGAACGGCGACGAGGCGACGCATCTGGAGACGGCGAATGACGAACTTCAGGCCGCGCTCATACTCATGCAGCTCGCCAACGCAGCTGCCCAGCAGGTTCATCGATGATGAGGAAAGACTTTGGGCTGCGCGTCCTGCTCATCGTCGGGGACCGGATGGATACGGCAGTCGGTGCAAGCGGCTACCTCTACATGTGCCGGGAGGACCGCGTGGAACTTCGCAAGCTGGTCTGGCGGGAAATGACCGTACCGGAGCAACTCTTCGCCTTGCGCGTGTCCGTCGGCGAATTCCTGCCAGACGAGCTGTTGCTACCGATACCGGTCAGTCCGGACGAACAGGCGATCTACAGGGAGGCTTGCCGACTGGCGGCTCACCTGAGGGCGACCCGGGGCTACGGGATCACCATAACACTGCACGAGCGGGTCACCCCCGCCCTGCCTCCTGCCAGGGCGGTACTGAGCCACCTCGATATCGCGTCGGTCTGGGCGGAGAAGGCGGCCGACCTGGAGGGAAAACCGGAGGCCGAAGTCGCGCACGCCCTGGCTATCCGGCGGGGTAACGAGTCCGGGTACGAATATGCCGAACTCTTCTATCTACCGATGCTGGGAAGGAAAACCGCCGAGCAGCCCGGCGCGGTTCAGCATCACCCGCATCCTACGCCCCAATGACGGGCGTACGGGACGAACCGAGACCAATAGATCCAGCAGTCGCCGCCAAGGTCGCCGATTATGACGAGAACGCCCGCGAATGGTTCTGGGAGCGGGCGGCGATCAGGGAGTTCGAGGGGGGCTGGCCCCGGGAGCAGGCAGAACGACTGGCCCTGGTGGACACCGAACGGCGGCTTGTGAACCGGGCGTCCCACCAGCCAGACAGATAACGGAGCGTTCCAGACTCGGTGTCGCCGAATCGGCCGCTCCGCCCGAAAGCCTTGCCAGATAAAACACGGAGCGGGGGAGCGGCCGAGATACCCAGGCGCTATTCTCTACCAACCTATTTGGTACGCACGACAGCCACATCTGGCTCAGTTCGGCCACAAACAGTCATTAGACATCGTCGCGTACATCGTCGACAATCTGTGTGTAGTGACCAAGTATAAAATCAACAATCAGTTCCTAAGGGGCGGACAATATGGATGAGAAAGGCACGATTAAATTCGACTGGGGAGCCGCCATTCAAAATGCCATTCGGTACACGTCAACATCCTTTGTCGCCAATCCAATGCAGATAAATTCTGGGGCGCTTCCGTTTGCGTTTCCAGATGGCAGCGTTCTTGACAAAGCCACGCCAATTGAGCGGGAAAATATAAAGATCAAACTAGAATCATTAATTGGCCGGGGTGGGACTTTATCTCTGACGAGCATCTTTGAATGCAAACAGATACCTACCGAGCTACCTGGAGGTGGCCATTCAATTCAAACCGAATCGCTGCCGGAGTCGGAATGGAAATACTATGTTGTGCGCTATCCCGGAACGAGAAATGTAAACGTCAATTTGCACTATGCGGCAAGTATTTGCGAGGCGCCGCTTGACCTTCTGTCATTCAGTTTCTCGGAGATCTCTCATGGCTGGAAATCCGAGCGTTTGCAGAAATATTTTAATATCGGCTCCCATCCAGGATTTGCTGGCAGATTTGATGAAATAAACGTCGACTCGCTTAAGGAAATAGCGATTACGTACGATCTGTTGATCTCAGCAACAGGTGGTATCGGTGGAAAAGGTGGCTTTCCAGAAATTCTTCGAGCCTTGCAGATGCTCGACTCGCTAAACGATCTTCCTTCGAATTCCGACTTTGTATGTTTGGGGCTGTTTGCGATTATAGAAATGCTAACAACGCACAATCCTGTCTTGGAGGATCGCGGCGACTCGATCACTCATCAAATGAAGTCTAAAATTCCACTCTTGTCGCGTCGCTTTGATCGCCCACTTCCTCTCTCAGAGTATTTTGGTGACGCTTCTTCCGAAAAAATATGGTCCGCACTTTATTCATATCGGAGTAGCGTGGCGCATGGCGGTGTCCCTGATTTTCGCAAGAAACTACAGTTACTCGTCAGCCAAGAGAACGCTGACAAGTTTTTGCGGGTTACGGTTAAGTCCCTCATCCGTCACGCATTGAGAGAGCCAGATCTATATAGTGACCTGCGCGCCTGTTAGCTTGCTGCCGGTTTACCTGATCGGGTACGGGGCTCTGCTAGAGGATAACAACAAGGAAAGTCGAATATGCGATTTAGACATGCGTTGATCTTCATCTCGGGGCTGATCGCCTCAAATGCAAATGCGGGCGGATTGGCGTTCCACGGCGGCTTTGAGACGGGTAGTTCCTACAACGATCTTTCAGTTACGGAGCGTATTGGCTACGCAGAGGGACTTGTCGACGGGTTGTTGGTGTCGTCTGTGCTCACCGGTTCGGACCGCAATCTCGACATGCTGAGTGGATGCATACACGGGATGACTAACAAGCAGGTAGTCGCAGTCTTTGACAAGTACCTTCGCGACAACCCGAAGTATTGGCAGGATCCCATGAACATGCTAGCGCTCACGGCATTGAAAGAAACGTGCGCAATTGCCCGAACGCCGCCGGGCCAACCTGCAGCTAAGTGACGCGCACAATTGAGACTGGAAATGGAGAACCAATATGACAAGAATTCATGTGCGTGGAGGACTACCGTTGGCCGCATTCCGTCCGAGCAACAGCCGAGTGGTGGTCGAGAAAGGAGATTACGAGGCTCATGTAATTGAGCATACTTTCCCCGGGCAACATACGCCCGAAGCTGCGCTGGAGATTTTCAATGCACACGGCACAGATTCGTTGTTTGTGAAGTGCGCGGAATACACGAACGAAATCGAGTGGAATCAGTTCCCCGACGGCGCGTATCCCTACTTCGCTCCAGCGTAACCACCTCTTCCTGCGAAAGAACGTTTGAGCGACCGCTTCAGACGAGGTTGAAGGTCTGTTCAGGGTCGAACTGGACCGGTCGCGATTAGGCTCAGTTCGGCCAACATGAGACGGTCGCCGCAAGGGCTCTCTCGCCATTCGAATGTCGTTGCCGAAAACGGCCGTCCAGATGATCCATTAAGTTTCGCGCTCAACTGCCGTTGGGGAAACAGGTCACATACGGCATATATGTGCATGGCTTTGCTCGCTACGCCATAATCAACTGCCGAGCCTAGCTATGGCCAGCGAAGAGCCGGACACCTTCACCGGCCTGGCAGCGGCATCCGATTGAAGGTTAGCGCATGAAGGGCGCTGATGGACGCTGCTGCAAAGCATGAGAACCGCTATCGAGCGGTCATCGAGTACGCGAACGGTGCAATGTTCAATGTGGCCGAACTGGATGCATGGGCCGCATCGAACAAGGCGCCGATTTCCTTTCGGAAGTTGCTTGTAGACGACGGTGTGAAGGACGGTTACGACTCGGCACGTCACTACGTGTCGTTTGAAATCCTATCTACAACCATCGCGTGGGCTATCGTCCCGGAAGACGCGGACCCGAATGATGCTCGGGCCCAACTCATGGCAGCGCACGATACTGCGGAGCCAGATGACCCGGTGTCCCGACTGCGAGACCTCGTCATGGTGCGCTATGACCGCCAGCTATTGAGCGCAGTTTTCGACGAAGGCCTCTCCCTGTACGACACGCTCACAATGTCGCGGATTGACATAGGCGCGGCCCGGATACGTTACGACGCCGAGCCCGAAGCCTACTTGCAGGCGGCGCAAGCGCGGCTCATTGATACCGCGCAGGGGATGGTCACGGCTGCCGACATCGAGCGGGCCAGGAATACTCTTGAGCGGAAATTCGCCAGACTCGACCATCTGACGTGGGCGCTTGTCATTCTGGCGGCAGATCCGCCGTCGCCTGGCGAAGACCGTTATCGACAAGTACTGAGCATGACGCGCTGGCTCCAGGCGCTGGGCCTTCCGTTCCGGCATAGCAACGGGCTGCCCGCCAGCCAGCCGAAAGGCGTCCCCGTTGCCGGGATGGACGTGCGCGAACATCAATATCTAGCCGTTGCAGATGTTCGGACGGCTGCGATTGAAGCCCGATGCTGGCCTATCGGGGAACAGGAGGCCCCATCTATGCCACTCGTTGCCGACCTTGGGCCACGCCCGGTTAGACTGCCCAATGCATCGAAGGTGAATGTTGAAGAACTGGTGCAGGAAATAGCCTTTGCATTGGTCTCAATTCCCGACGACGAGAGGCTTGCAACGCTGAAGAAAGAAACGCCTGATGGCCCGCACCGGTGGAACATTGAACCGCTGACCGGGGACGATTGGCGTTTGGTCCGAGAGATATGCGGAGGCAACCCGCCCGCCCCATGCTCGCCGGCTCAGTTCGAAGCGTGGCGCGCACCATTCGACGCCGCACCGAACAGCCCTGATTGGGATTTGCGCCCGGAATTTAAGCCAAGCAACGAAATGCAGGCTGCTCAGTCACGCTGGAGTCTCTTCAATGTTCAGCACCTTCAGCAAATCAGGCAGAAGGCAGAGCGCAAGGAACTGTCGCTCATAACTCCGGCAGGTATCGAGACAAGCGACATCTACGATAACGCAGGACTTGCCATTGGTTGCCTTCGCATCGCCGACGCAAAGCGGTATCTAGACCAATGCTGTATCGCTTGGGAAGTTGTATCGGTCGCCGGACATGAACTGACCGCGACGAAGTCGGGAAACGGTATGACACACGTTAAGCCGAATTGGAGCGTATGGCACCATATGCTTAAGGCGAGTCTGTCCGATGCGGTATGCCTGTCATGCAACGTCAGCCCCGGCGCGGCAACCTTGAACCCGATACAGCACGGCATCGCGCACCTGTTGGGGCTAGATTTTGTCGGATGGGACGTCACCCGCGAAATCGCAGAAAGACTCTCCATCGCACGAAGCCACGCCGGAACCGGCGGCACGCTGCCGACCCTGACCGGGGATAAAGATGGTGAGGTGTACCTGGCGAAGTTCGCCGAATGGACAGTGAACACGATGAAATGGACCGTGCCTGATGAATTGCGCGCGCTGGCGGACACCGCTCGACCTCTCCACTCATCCGCAGCCGACGTCACCGTCATTTCCGCGCTTGCCAAAACCGGGACTGTCCACTCGATAATTACCGGGCGCACCAACATCCTCGACCCTGAGATAGACAATGCCATCAAGGAAAAAGGTACGAACGTGAATCTGGTTTATCCGTATCTGCGCGAGCGAACGTTGAACGGAGAAGGCCTATTTACAGGCGTCGCACCCAGCGGAGCGCTGGAATACACGGATGCTAACGGCCGGGTCAAGGCGCTCACCCGAGACGCACTGGCCAAACGACTGAAACGCCGCTGAGAAGCCGACAGCGGACGCTAACCGCCGCTTGCCGCCGCTTGCCGCCGCTTGCCGCCAGACCTATCGGTCAATGCAAAGGTAAGGCAAAGAATCTGTATCACCTCAATTCAACGCCGGTAGGCGAGAAGGTGATACACATGACCATGCAACAACTCGCGGCGGCTCGATCGAACCGCCCAATCACGACCGAGGAGCTGGCTGCGCTCCTCTCGATTCGCTCGCAGTCCATCCGCAAACGCTACCGCCAGAGCGGCGCGTGCTTCTCGCTGCAACCGGTCAAGCTGCCGAATGGCCGCCTGATGTGGCCGGATAACCAGAATCACGCACCCGAGCAATTCAGCCTGTTCCCGCCGGAGCCGTTCAACCCGACCTGGCCGAACGCTGGCACGCTGGCGGCCGAAGCGCTCGCGCGTCTGCTGACTGGCGAGCGCCTGACGCAGCCCACTTTCGGTACAAGCCGCTGGCGTCTCGCCGCATACATCATGACGCTGAAGTATTTTGGCTGGCCCGTAAAGTCCGCGCGCGTCCATTATCCCAATCGCACTCGTCCGATTGCGCAATACTGGCTTGAAAGCGAAATCATCCATGCGGCCATTGCATTCATCGAAGGCGCAACCTAGCGCCCGTTGACGAAATCGGGTTACATGGCGATTACACGGTCGCCAGATAGCAAAAAGCCCGGTTTTCAAAACCGAGCTAAGCGCTTGATTTCATTGGCTCGACAGGAGGGGCTCGAACCCCCGACCCTCGGCTTAGAAGGCCGATCCGCGTAGGGTGATTTAGCGAATCGCTGCTATACCTCACGAACGGACCTAGAGCCGGACAAGTGTCGAGCGGCTGAGATGGGTCGCGTGCAGTCCGCCGCCTGCCCAAGCGGCTTAGATTCAATATGGACTTTGCATCAGACTGTAGCCGGCCACGACCGGCCATTCATAGGAAACGGAGAAATCGGTCGCCCAACCTTGAGTGAACCAGCGTGAGACGTCCGTAGCGCTAGGACGTATGTGGATGGGAGGCGATTGCTCCCAGAACTACAAGCAGATCGGCTGGCTTTACAAGATGGTAGTCGAAGCCGGATCTCGATGATTCAGCCCGCTCGTGGGGCAATGACAGAGCGGTAATCGCGACTAGCAATGGAAACGGTTTGAATTGTAAGTATCGAATCTCCCTTGCCACCGCCCATCCGTCCATTCCGAGCATCTGAATATCAAGAACCACAGCGTCCGGACGCCACGCACGGTATTCCGCAAGCGCACCCGCCCCTTTTACAGCTGTCCGAACATCGTGCCCGTGATCGACGAAAAACATTAAGTAGGCAGCCAATATGTTCGGATTATCGTCCGCAATGAGAAGGCGTGCGGCGGCTGGGTTGACCATATGTTTCTCCAATTGCTTCTCGCGACGCAATTGATGGGCCCGATCGCGCTGCGCAGGGATCCTTGCACAACAAGTTTCGCGTATGCATTCACACTGTCAGGTAAATCTGGATGTGAGCGACGCCGTACGCGCACATGAACAGCCAATGTGGATGCCCGATGCCCGCTTTCGCTGAATGCCATGACTGTTTCGGGTCGACTACTGCCCGATAACCCTGGCCAGACTACAACTGCGATCGGCTGAATGGCGAACCCTATTGATACCGGAAGGAGTGACGTAACGTCGCTCCCAATCCGCCGTCACCTGCTCCCGTCGAACGACTAACAGCGTCGACCCATAATGTACCCGTCGCCCTTTGACCGGCGGAACCTCCACCTCGTAGATTGTGCAGGCATGCAGGTACCTATGGGTGCCTTGGCCGCTCCCCCGCTCCGGTCCATGCGTGACAAGACCCAAGCGGGGAGCGGTCATCGCTGGAAGTTAGTCAGGTGAGCGCTCATCGCCATCCGGCTTCTTCGGCGCGGCGTCGTCACGTGACGTGTCGTCCTCCTTCCCGCCGTCATCGCCAGATTCGCCCTTACCCTCCAGTTCGTCCAGCAACGGCCCCAGCAGGTCCGTCGCCTGCTCCTCTTCCGGCGCTCCGTACGCCTTGACCTTCGGCCACAGATCCTCAAGGTGATATCCCTTGAGCCTCTGATCACCGATCGCCACCGTCCGGGACCGCACCCCATAGGGCCGCAACAGCTTCGCTAACTGGCGGGCAGTAATCGGCTTGCCGTACCCGTTGAAGTTCGCCCAACGCTTCTCCAGATCCTCGCTCAGCGCACGGATAAGATGCTCCGACGTCAGCTTCTCCTTGCCGGACTCGGTGAAGGCCGGTAGCAAGTCACGCAGCAACTCCGCACCCGCACTCGGATCCTCGTCGGTCTGGGAAGAGAACATCTCCGCCAGCCTGTCGGCGATTTCCGTCCAGCGCTCTCCCGCGAGGATACCTACCGCTCGCAGCGGCAACCAGTTGTCCCCGCCACGGTTACCGACCCTATCGGTCTCCGTAGCCAATTCAATTGCCGGGCCGTATGCCTCGTAATAGTCGGCCACAATGCGGGCCAGCTTGCGGTTGAGGATGCCGAAGCGCGTCCGGCCTTGAGCGCCGATGGCCTCAACGCGGTGGTCACTCGGCTTCTTCTCCAGATTGGTGATGTGTGCGCGGGACATGATGGTGGGCGTCGCGCGGCCGATACCGCACAGCACCTTGGGCCCCCAGAGGCGGTAGCGGTCCAACCCCTTCGAACTAGCGCCGTCCTTCGAGGCGGCACGATAGGTCCAGGCGCTCCGGCGGCGATAGCCGTTATTCACGAGGTTAGTCATCATGGCCTTGACCTTTCCCCCGAGGCTATCCCACTCATCAATAAGGACGGTCGGACCGTTTCGCTCATTGAGGATGCGGAAAACGGCGGCGCCAGTGATATTGCCCGCGAATATCGGCTTGCAGGCCAGTTCGCCGATCAGTTCCAGATAGCGCGTCTTGCCGCACCCTTTGTCGGGAGCGGTAATGATGAGCAGCGGGAACGCATCGATTGCGGGGTGGTGCGACAGCCAGGTTGAGGTGATCCAGAGCGCGTCCCGCTCAAGCATGCGCTGGTCGCAGTACACGTACTCGCCTAGGGCAGACGCTATCTCGTCCAGCAACGCGGCCAGATCGACCGGCTCAGGCCACGGCTCTACGCGGCCAAACTCACGATCATTGTCCGAAGGCAGATTGAGGGCGTTCAGATCGTCATTGATATGCTCCGCCATTGCTTAGCCCTCCACCGAGAATGTTGCCGGGTTCGAAAGCCAGGCATTCACCTCGTCGTTGCGCCAGACGGTGCAACGCTTGCTCATGCGAATCGGCTGGGGCGCGCGCAGGCCATTGACCAGCAAACGCCACGTCTCGCGGGAGATGGGGAGGTACGGCTGAATGTCATTGAACCGACTCAGGCCGCCCGGCACGAGACGGGCGGGCAGATAATCATCTTGCCCGATCGGGGAGTGATGAGCGGCGAGCTTGTGCGCCCCAACTTCGTACGTCTTCATATTTTTTCCTGTTAAAAACGGGCTATCGAATTGATGTCCCACAGGAATACACGGCTAGAAATCTCCGGCCCCCCCACGCGCGGCCAACGAAAGTATTACCAAATGTAACAAAAATCGCTAAAAGCCTTTACAGTCAAAGCTTTGCCCAATTCACATCCTATAGATGACAGTAAGTCGAATTAATCATATCGGCCGATTTAATTGCGAAAATCAATGGGAGATTTGCCACGCGGCGCACGATCTATGGGTCGTGTTGAAAAGCGAATTTCCCACATGCAAAGGAAAAGGGCACGACCTCTCAGCCGTGCCCGTTGGCAATTACCGTCGCGGCGCAAACTGCAGCACGTTCGACCGCCGCTGCTCGTCCAGATAGTCCGCCCAACACTGCATCATCTTGCGGCGCTGGGGCAGGTACTGGGCATGGTTGTAAGCGGCCCGCACGCCGTTCCCCTCGACGTGCGCCAACTGCCGCTCGATCCAGTCGGAATTGAATTCCCGTTCGTTGAGGATGGTGGACGCAAGCCCCCGGAAGCCGTGTCCCGTCATGATGTGCCGGAAGCCCATCCGGCCTAGGGCGGAAAGCACGAAATTCTCGCTCAGCGGCTGATTCCTCCTGACAGGGCTGGTGAACACCCAACGCCCGGCCCCAGTTAGCGGCCTAATTTCCTCCAGCACGGCCAGCGCCTGTCTCGACAGGGGCACGATATGGGGGCGCCGCTTCTTCATCTTCTCAGCGGGAATTCGCCACTCGGCCCGGTCGATGTCGATCTCGGACCACTCCGCATGGCGAAGCTCGATGGTCCGGACGAACGTCAGGTTGAGGAATCGAAGGGCCAGTCGCGTCTCCGGCTCACCTTGGTACGCGTCGATCTTGCGGAGCAGGTCGGGAAGAGCTGACTCGTCAATCCGGGCCATTGGCGTCGTCGGGCGACTCGTCAGCGCGTCGCGTAGATCGACGGACCAGTCACGCTCGGCGCGGTCGGTCGCCACTGCGTACCGGAATACCTGCCCGCATATCTGGAGGGTCTTCTTAGCAACTTCCAAGGCTCCCCGCTTCTCGATCCTGCGAACGACGGCGAGCAATTCGGGGGCGCGGATCTCCGATATGGACCGCTTGCCCAGGTCGGGATAGACGTCGCTCTCCAGCAGCTTCCGAATGCGCTCCGCATGCCCCTCGCTCCAGCGTGCCCGCCGGGCGTCAATCCACTCGTCGGCCACAATGGAGAATCGGGCTTCGGACAATTCGGCCTCGCGCCGCCGGGCATCATCACGCTGGCGAGCGGGATCGGCCCCACTCGCCAACAACTTCTTCGCCGCCTCTCGCCGCTCCCGGGCGTCGGACAGGGAAACGGTCGGATAGTCGCCGAAGCTCATCCGGTTCTCCTTGCCGTTGAACCGGAATTTCAGCCGCCACTTCTTCGAGCCGGAAGGCATCAATTCGAGGAACAGCCCCCCGCCGTCGAAGAGCTTGTTCCCCTTGCCTTCGGGATTATGTTTCGCGTTCCGACACGTCACGTCGGTCAACGGTTTGGACAATGACATCAAGCCTCCAGAGATGAATCGCGGCTCTGCGCAATGTTAATAGGAGGAGATCGAATTCTCGACCGCCTCCCTAACATCGGCCTCCCGGCTCGACTCACTCCCTGGAGCTTGAATTGCCGATTATTTCCGTGCGAACTGGATGACGTTCGACCGGCTCTCCTGCTCGACGTAATCGGCCCACCACTGCATCATTGTCCGTCGGCCCTCCAGGTACTGGGCATGGTTGTAGGCTGCTCGCACGCCGTTTCCCTCTACGTGCGCCAACTGCCTCTCGATCCAATCGGACGAGAACCCCTTCTCATTGAGGATGGTAGACGCAAGCCCCCGGAAACCATGACCCGTCATGCGGGAGTGATAGCCCATCCGGTAAATCGCGTAGAGCACTGTGTTCTCACTCATCGGCTGGTGACAATGCCATGAGTGGGGGAAGAGCCACTGGCCCCCACCCGTGAGCCCCCGAAGCTCCTCGATAATCCCCAGCGCTTGCATGGAAAGGGGAACGATATGGGGTCGTGCCACCTTCATCTTGTCAGCAGGAATTCGCCACTCGGCCTGCTCGACATCGATCTCGGTCCATTCGGCATGGCGTAGCTCAATGGTTCGCACGAACGTCAGGGCCAGCAGCTTGAGAGCAAGCTGCGTCTCGGGCCGCCCGTGGTACGTGTCAATCTTCCTCATCAGCTCCGGCAGTTCCGAGGCATTGATCCGCGTCATGTTCTTGACGGTGCGGGTACGAAGCGCGCCCCGCAAGTCTCCCGAGGGGTCGCGCTCTGCTCGTCCCGTCATCACGGCGTACCGGAATATCTGGCCACACATCTGGAGGGTCTTCTTCGCCGTCTCCAGCGCCCCGCGCTCCTCGATCCGGCGGATCACCGCAAGCAGGTCAGGGGCGGTGATCTCGCTGATTGGACGCATTCCCAAATCCGGGTAGACCTCCCGGTCAAGCTGATTGCGAATACGGCCGGCATGATGCTCGCTCCAGCCGTCGCGCTTATTCCCGATCCATTCTTCCGCGATGATGGAGAAGAGATTCTCCGACTTGATAGCCTGCTGACGCCGGGACTCCGCCCGGTGCTGGGCCGGGTCAATGCCTTCGAGCAGTAATTTCTTCGCCGCGTCGCGCTTCTCCCGCGCTTCGGCCAATGAGACGAGTGGATAGTCGCCGAAGCTCATCCGGTTCTCCTTGCCGTTGAACCGGAATTTCAGCCTCCACTTCTTCGAGCCCGTGGGCATCAGCTCCAGAAAGAGCCCCCCACCGTCGAATAATTTCTTCGATCCGTCAGAATCGTACTTCGCGCTCCGACAAATCACGTCGGTCAACCGGTTCGATGCCATTTGATAAGCCCCCTAGGCTTAACTTTGGCCCCCACCCGGCCCCCCTCGCTTCCTTGTTGCCCCCGGCTGAATCTGGGCAACCCCGGCAAAAGAAAACCCCGCGAGACCAAGTCTGGCGGGGCTTTCTGGGCAATGCTGGGTACTACTGGGAAGCTAACTGGTGCCGGCTGCAGGACTCGAACCCGCCACCTCATGATTACAAGTCAAGCGCTCTACCTGATGAGCTAAGCCGGCATGAGGCCGTGATTCTACTTCATTTTACGATCTTGAGGCGAGCCCTTCCGCCACCTTTCGATCCGTCGTCGTCAGGCTGCGGGCCGTCCGTCGCGCTATCCGTTTTGGCGGCGACGGCATCCGTGACCGGCGCCGTTTCGACCGCACGCGGCACGGGCGACTCCGCCTCTTCTGCCACTTCCGCGTCAGCCCCCGAATCCAGCGCTTCACCGCCCGGGGACTCGACCGGAAACGCCATGCCCTGGCCGTTTTCACGCGCGTAGATCGCGAGAATATTGGCGATCGGCACTTCGATCTTGTGCGACTTGCCGGAGAAACGCGCGCTGAACTCGATCCACTCGTTGCCCATCTGCAACTGGCTGGTCGCCTCGAAGCTGATGTTCAGCACGATTTCGTTGTCGCGCACAAACTGGCGCGGCACGCGCGTCTGATTGTCGACCCGGACCGCGATGTGCGGCGTATAGCCGTTATCCGTGCACCACTCATAAAGCGCGCGCAGCAGATAAGGCTTGGTGGAAATCTCTTGCATCAACAGTCCTCTTGCCGGGCGCGGGCCCGCGCTCAGCCAGCCGCGCGGCACCCTCACCCCAAAGCCAAACTCAACGACGCATCACCTTTTCCGAAGGCGTCAGCGCTTCGATATAAGCCGGGCGGCTGAAAATGCGCTCGGCGTACTTCATCAGCGGCGCGGCGTTCTTCGACAATTCAATGCCGTAGTGGTCCAGACGCCACAGCAACGGCGCGATCGCGACGTCGAGCATCGAGAACTCTTCGCCGAGCATGTACTTGTTCTTCAGGAAGATCGGCGCGAGTTGCGTCAGGCGATCGCGGATCGCGAGACGGGCCTTCTCGTGATTCTTCTCGGCGGCCTTGCCTTTTTCGTTTTCGAGCGTGCCGACGTGCACGAACAGCTCTTTCTCGAAGTTCAGCAGGAACAGGCGTGCGCGGGCGCGCTGAACCGGATCGGCCGGCATCAGTTGCGGGTGCGGAAAGCGCTCGTCGATATACTCGTTGATGATGTTCGATTCGTACAGAATCAGATCCCGTTCGACGAGAATCGGCACCTGACCATACGGATTCATCACAGCGATGTCTTCCGGCTTGTTAAACAGGTCGACGTCGCGGATCTCGAAGTCCATGCCCTTTTCGAACAACACCAGCCGGCAGCGCTGGGAGAACGGGCAAGTTGTGCCGGAATACAGAACCATCATATTTACGTTTCCTCAAAAAGCTGAAAGGCCAGCGCGCGGAAAAACCGTTCAGCAGGTTTTTCCTGGCGCCGGCCCCACGCCGGGTGACGGCGTGATTATTTGATATGTTTCCAGTACGCGGCGTTCAGTCGCCAGGCGAAAAAGCTCAGGATACCGAGGAACATCAGCACCCACACGCCAAGCTGTTTGCGGGTTTTCTGGGTCGGTTCGGACATCCATGACAGGTACGACACGAGGTCGGCCACAGCAGAATCATAATCTACCGGCGACATCGTCCCCGGAGTGACCTGCTGGAAGCCCACAAATTTGTGTACCGTCTCACCGGTTTTTTCGTCGGTTTCGTCACCGAACTTCGCGGTACGTTGCCCCTGAAGCTGCCACAGCACGTGAGGCATGCTCACGTTTTCATACACCAGATTGTTCCAGCCTGTCGGCCGCGTATTGTCGCGGTAAAAGCTGCGCAAATACGTGTACAGCCAGTCTTTGCCGCGCGCCCGCGCTTCCACCGACAAATCCGGCGGACTCGCGCCGAACCACGCTTTCGCGTCTTCGGGGCGCATCGCCACGGTCATTGTGTTGCCGATTTTATCCGTGGTGAACAGCAGGTTCGCCTGAATTTCGTTCGGCGTAATGCCGAGGTCGGTCAGCCGGTTGTACCGCATCAGGTTCGCGCTGTGGCAATTCAGGCAATAGTTTACAAACAATTGCGCGCCGTGCTGCAAAGAAGCGAAATTCTCCGCGTTATCCGGCGCACGGTCGAGCGGGAAATTCTCGTCCGCGTAAGCCGGGGCGGCCAGCACCGCAAGCAGTGTCGCGCCGATCAGCGCGCACTTCGTAAGCAGTTTTTTCATTCGTGTTCTCCTGGCTCGCGATTAGTGAGGCTTGAACCGCACCCGTTCGGGCGGCTGCTTGAACGTGCCAAGCCGCGTCCAGAACGGCATACCGAGGAAAAACGCGAAGTAGATCAGTGCGCAGATCTGGGCGATCAGCGTGGCGGCCGGCGACGGCGGTTTGGTGCCGAGAAAGGCCAAAGTCAGAAACGCGGCCACGAAGATGCCATAGAACACTTTGTGAAAAAACGGCCGATACCGGATCGACTTGACCGGCGAGCGGTCGAGCCACGGCAGGAAGAACAGCGAAACGACCGCGCTGCCCATCACCACCACGCCCCAGAACTTCGATTCGGTGAACGCCATAGCCAGAATCACCAGCACCGCGAGCACCGGCAGACCGAGCCTCCACTTGCCGCGCGCGCGCACCAGCGCGAGCAGGCCGAGCAGCGCGATCACGACCATCAGCACGATCTTGAACGGATCGGTGGTGGCGCGCAGCATCGCGTAGAAAGCGGTGAAGTACCATACCGGCGCGATTTCGGGCGGCGTTTGCAGCGGGTTGGCCGGCACAAAGTTGTTCGCTTCGAGGAAGTAGCCGCCCATCTCCGGCGCGAAGAAGATGATCGCGGCGAAGATAAACAGAAACACCGTCACGCCCATGAAGTCGTGCACCGAGTAGTACGGGTGGAACGGAATGCCGTCGAGCGGAATGCCGTCCGGGTCCTTCTTCGCCTTGATCTCGATGCCGTCCGGATTGTTCGAACCGACTTCATGCAGCGCGACCAGGTGGGCGACCACCAGACCGATCAGCACGAGCGGAATCGCAATCACATGAAACGCGAAGAAGCGGTTCAGCGTGACGTCCGAGACTACATAGTCGCCGCGAATCCACAGCGACAGATCCGGCCCGATGAACGGAATCGCCGAGAACAGGTTCACGATCACCTGCGCGCCCCAGAACGACATCTGGCCCCACGGCAGCAGATAGCCGAAAAACGCCTCGGCCATCAGGCACAGGAAAATCGCGCAGCCGAAGATCCACACCAGTTCGCGCGGCTTGCGGTACGAGCCGTACATCAGCCCGCGGAACATGTGCAGATAGACGACGACGAAAAACATCGACGCGCCCGTGGAATGCATGTAACGGATCAGCCAGCCCCACGGCACCTCGCGCATGATGTACTCGACCGACGAGAACGCGAGCGTCGCGTCGGGCTTGTAGTTCATGGTGAGGAAAATGCCAGTCACGACCTGATTGACCAGCACCAGCAGCGCGAGCGAACCGAAGAAGTACCAGAAGTTGAAGTTCTTCGGCGCGTAGTACTCGGAAACGTGCTTCTTCCAGGTGGAGGTCAGCGGAAAGCGCCGGTCGATCCAGCCGACCAGCCCGGTCGTCTCTACTTCGTGTTCGATCGCCATTACGCTTCTCCTTTCTCGTCCTTGCCGATCACGAGGCCGGTGGCCGAGGTGAACATGTAAGGCGGGATGTCGAGGTTCTGCGGCGCAGGTTTGTTCTTGAAGACGCGGCCGGCCATGTCATAGGTCGAGCCGTGGCACGGGCACAGAAAGCCGCCTGGCCAGTCGTCCGGAAGATTGGGCTGCGCGCCCTCCTGGAAGCGCGGCGTCGGCGTACAACCCAGATGGGTGCACACGGCGACGGCGACGAACAGATTCTTGTGGTCGGCGCGTGAACGGTACTCGTTATTGCAGTACTCCGGCAACGGCATTGAAAAAGGATTCTTGGTGTGGGGATCCGCTACTTCGTTATCGGCTTTCTGGACATCGGCGAGCATCTTGTCGGTGCGGTTGATGATCCACACCGGTTTGCCACGCCAGGCTACGGTCTTCATGTCGCCAGGCTTGAGATCGCCGATATCGACTTCGACCGGGGCACCTGCTGCCTTGGCCTTTTCAGATGGTGCAAACGAACTAACAAAGGGTACGACAGTGGCAACGCCTCCTATGCCACCTGCTACGGTCGTCGCTATCAGCCAGGTACGGCGGCTGCCGTCGACGCGTTCATCTTCCTTGTCTCGCATCACACGCCCCACTTCTGAGTTGGATTTTTCCTTCACGTCGCTTCTACCGCCGCTAGTTTGCGCGAATGGAGTCGCCATTTACAAGGGCCGATTGCCAAAAACCGTGCGAAGCCCTTGATAAATCAGGGTTTCTCCGTACGGATCGCAAACTTTTTTGCACCTCCTTTTAAGTGCCCTCTGCGTTATTCCTGCTTTTTTCTTCTCTAATGCGTTTTATCTGAATTTCGCGATTCAAACGGGATTAGGGATATCGATAAAGAGGTGTTCGATATCGAACTGCTCGGACAGGTGCTTGCCCACCGCCTGCACGCCGAAGCGCTCCGTGGCATGGTGGCCCGCCGCAAGAAAAGCGACGCCGCTTTCCGCCGACGTATGCATCACCGACTCCGACACTTCGCCGGTCAGGTAGACGTCGGCACCCGCGTTGATAGCTGCGTCGAACATGCCTTGCGCGGCGCCCGTGCACCAGGCCACGCGACGCAGTTCGCGCTCCGCGTCGCCGAACACGAGCGGCGTGCGGCCGAGCGTCTGCTCGACCTGCGCGGTGAAGTGGGCGAGCGTGATCGGCATCGGGAAGGTGGCGAGCCAGCCGAGGTCGTTCTCGCCGAAGCGCGCGTCGCTGATCCAGCCCATCTTCGCGCCGATCTGCGCGTTGTTGCCGAACTCGGGATGGGCGTCGAGCGGCAGGTGATAGGCGAACAGATTCAGCTCGTTGGCGATCAGCAGTTTGAGACGCCCATATTTGCGGCCGGTGATCTGCGGCGCCTCGTTGCGCCAGAAGTAGCCGTGATGGACCAGCACGGCGTCCGCGCCCCAATCCAGCGCGGCTTCCAGGAAGGCCGCCGAAGCGGTTACGCCGGTCGCCAGCTTGTTGATCTTGCGACGCCCTTCGACCTGCAGCCCATTGGGGCAATAGTCCTTGAAGCGCGCGGTTTCAAGGAGATTGTTCAAGTACAATTCAAGTTCGATCCGATCCATATAAACCTCTAGTCTTCAGATGCTTAGACGCTTTTGGCTGTTCTTTGCCCAAGCGGTGACCGTGCTGTTGGCGCTCATGTTCATCGTTGCGACTCTCAAACCGCAGTGGCTGCAGCGTCAGGGGCAATTCGGCAAGCAACTCGCCGAACCGATCGTCGCCCTGCGGGAAGTGGCGCCAGGTATCGGCAGCGGCCCAGCCCAGGCGTCGTATGCAGACGCCGCGCAAAAGGCCATGCCGGCGGTCGTCAACGTGTTCTCCAGCAAGGATGGCTCACTGCCGCCCGACCCGCGCGCGAAAGATCCGCTGTTCCGCTACTTTTTCGGCGACAAGAACAATCGCAAGCAGCAGGAGCAGCCCGCATCCAATCTCGGCTCCGGCGTGATAGTGAGTTCGGAAGGTTACATTCTAACGAACCAGCACGTCGTGGACGGCGCCGACCAGATCGAAATCGCGCTGGCCGACGGCCGCACCACGAATGCGAAGGTCATCGGTATCGACCCGGAAACGGATCTGGCCGTGCTCAAGGTCAACATGACCAATCTGCCCACCATCACGCTCGGCCGTATGGATCAGACGCGCGTCGGCGACGTGGTGCTGGCGATCGGCAATCCGTTCGGCGTCGGCCAGACGGTGACAATGGGCATCGTCAGCGCGCTCGGGCGCAATCACCTCGGCATCAACACGTTCGAAAACTTTATTCAGACCGATGCGGCCATCAACCCGGGCAACTCGGGTGGCGCACTGGTCGACGTGAACGGCAACCTGCTCGGCATCAACACCGCCATCTATTCGCGCTCAGGTGGCTCGCTCGGCATTGGCTTCGCGATTCCCGTGTCGACCGCGCGCAGCGTGCTGGAGAGCATCATCACCACGGGTTCGGTCACGCGCGGCTGGATCGGCGTCGAACCGCAGGACGTCACGCCGGAGATCGCGGAATCGTTCGGGCTGGATCAGAAGTCGGGGGCGATTGTCGCGGGCGTATTGAAGAACGGACCCGCGGACCGTGCGGGCATCAAGCCGGGCGATATTCTCGTGAGCGTGAACGGGCAGGAGATCACCGACACTACGCGCCTGCTGAACGTGATCGCGCAGATCAAGCCGGGTACGGCTGCAAAGGTGCATCTGGTGCGCAAGAGCCGCGAGATGGATCTGGACGTCACCATCGGCAAGCGTCCGCCTCCGCCGAAGCAACCGGTTGAGGATAATGGCGGCAGTGATCAGCAGGATGATGATGGGGGTTGAGATTCAGGCGCTGGAAGACCGCTACGCGTCCCACCGCCGCGTTTTCATAGCCTCCTCGAGCATGCCGAGAGTAAGAGATCTACCGCCAAGGGTTTCGCGCGCACTGGCGCTGAACGGCGACTTGGCCACTGTTGCGAAGAAGGGTCCGCTATTCAGCTTCGCAGCCGGATAGTAGTGGTGCGGATCAAAACCGCCTATGTCGACACCGAAGCGTGCGGCCCATGCCTTAATAAATTCCGCGATACGCCCTGGATTCATGTCCAGATCGTGATAAAGGTCCGCGTCTCTCGTTAGTTGCAGCCGGCCGACAATCGGTTTGCCGGCATCTTCCGCGACAAACGCTTTCAGACTGTTCCAGATCTCTGCTGTCACCGGTGGTTCTCTGCTTTTACAAGGCCCGTCATATCCAATGGTCGATCGATAAGCGGTTGTGGATGCACCGTAAGCACCCGGTGAAGTCATCTTGATTGGCTGGGGAGCGAGAGCGAGGATCGTGTCCATCTAAATTTTGAAATGGACAGATGTACACGATGGACGAGACCGGGGTGATGCAGGAGGTTGTGCAACC